>NZ_JAAHGU010000103.1:0-26270 GCF_010692685.1 Okeania sp. SIO2F5
GCATCCTTAAAACTTTAACCTTTAGCGATCGCCTAATTTATGAAAAATACAGCTCATACAGTTACTTTTATGTTACATTATCAATATTTATGTAATATGTAAAGATGCCAGCGCTCATTGCTATAAATCAGAATTTATATTGAAACTGCAGGAGACAGCACCTAGCAAACGTAAATCTTTATTAGTAGAACATATATGTCGTCAAGTAGCTCTAGTGTTAGGAATCAATAATCCTGAATCTATTTCATCTATGACAGGTTTTTTCGAGTTAGGTATGGATTCTTTGACCTCTGTAGAGTTGAGAAATAAGTTACAAACCAGTTTAAAGTGTTCAGTGTCATCAACTATCACTTTTAACTATTCTACAATTGATAAGCTAGTAGATTATTTAGCCCAACAGCTAAACTTGACAGATGATAGTGACGATCCTCAAAAGCAATTGTCCCAGTTATCAGAAGTTACCAAACTCTCAGAAGATGAACTGGAAGCATCAGTTATTCAAGAAATAGAAGAATTAGAAAAATTAATCTAAGAGCTGATTTATAAAGTAGATGCAATGGTACGCTTTTCGTACAGCTATGTATTTCCGTTTTTTTTTTGATTGGTTGACTAATAATCGTGACGTATTTTTCTCTGGCGTTGAATGATCACACTGACTCAAAAATCAAAAATCACCTGAAAAAATTTACTTTGTTTTTCGACAAAAACATAATACTTACTATAGAAAACCTGGGAAAAACTATGAAAAACTCAGTTCTTTGCCGATATATCCCGGAACAAAAATTTTTTTTAGCCAGATCAATATTACTCATAATCAAGGTTTTGGAAGATTTAACCTAGCAGCATATTGGAAAGACAAATATCATCAGAAAGTAGAAAAAGCCAGTGCGTAATTCCGAGGTCTCCTCGGAATGAAAGACGCACTCAAGACAGAACCTTGGTACTTATTAACAAATCTTAATTATTTGGATGAAGTTTTAAAAAATTATCGGTCGAGAATGGGCATCGAAGCCATGTTTAAAGACGGTAAAACAGGTGGATATAATCTGGAAGGAAGTCAAGCTAATATGCAACGTTTGACTAACTTAATTTTACTGATCGCTATTGCTTATACTGGTTGATGCTGTCAAGGTAAATTTATCAAAAAATCCGGTGATCAAAACTATATTTGTAGACTAACACAGCCAGGTCGAAAAGATAGAAGACATAGCAATTTTTGGGTAGGAATGCAATTGTGAATTGTGGGTCATAGCTGGGGAATATTTAGTTGATATTCTCCAAGTTATGATCAATCTAAATCCACATAAAAAGCATGATTATCAAAGGGGATTAAAAGCGATGTCTATATGATTACATTAAGTATTTACACTTGCAATCTTTAAGAATTTATCTAATGTCCAATGATTAAAAATTTTCAAATTGACTGATATAAATTTTGTTAGCCTTATGTGATTGAACAATAAATCAACTTACCTAGAGGGTGTGGGTCAGCGATCGCTGACCCACACCCTTTATAAGAATAATTATTATGATCAAAAAAACATGGGATTTTTGAAAGGGATCATATCTTTTAAACCCTTATCCCACAGTACTTTTGAGGCGCTTATCACCCCATGAGTTTCTCTCCTCAAATTACCAAAAGTGAAATTACTGTACTTTGAGTGAGTTTCTTTTAATATAACTAATATTTAAGGGAAAAATATTTTTCTTTCCACCCGATTTGTGCGGTCTAGGTGTTCTGTAGCTACAAACTTTGACGATCTGATAAATTAGATCAAATATAGAACCCATTTGAGATCTATTTAAAAAGAGATGGGAAGGTGGGGGGTATTTTTCAACCTTTTTCCCATATTCCTTCCCTCCACCTCCTGACTCCTGACTCCTGTCAAAAAACTGAATCGCCAATAAAGATACCAAATGAGTTATATAAGCCTAAAGGTAACAAAATACTATGAAATTTTACATTGTAGATGTATTTGCTGAAACTAAATATGCTGGTAATCAACTGGCTGTATTTACAGGTTCTGAAGTTGAGAATCTTTCTGATAATGAAATGTTGCAAATTTCCAGAGAGATGAACTATTCAGAAACTACTTTTATTTTATCTTCAACACAACGAAATAATGGTTATGATGTGCGGATATTTACTCCTACTCAAGAATTACCTTTTGCTGGTCATCCAACATTAGGAACTGCCTATATTATTCAACGAGAAATTATTAAAAATTCGGTGGAACAAGTAATTTTAAATCTGGGTGTAGGACAAATTGCTGTGAGTTGGAAAGGTGAAGTTTTATGGATGGCTCAGAATATGCCTACTTTTGCTCAAAAACATCAAATTGAATCTTTAGCAGAGGTATTAAATTTAGAGGTGGGTGATATAGATATGAGGTTTCCTATTCAGGAAGTTTCCACAGGGATACCTTTTATCATTGTGCCTTTGAAAAATCTCAAAGCATTGAAGAAAGCTCAAGTAAATTTGGATAAATATTATCAGTTTATTCAGATAGCAAAAGCTACAGAAATTTTAATATTTTGCCCAGAGACATACAATAGTATTAATAATTTAAGTGTGAGAATGTTTGCACCATATTTAGGAATTACT
Organism: Okeania sp. SIO2F5; assembly: GCF_010692685.1. Classification (NCBI taxonomy): domain Bacteria; kingdom Bacillati; phylum Cyanobacteriota; class Cyanophyceae; order Oscillatoriales; family Microcoleaceae; genus Okeania; species Okeania sp. SIO2F5. The sequence continues at coordinate 2,606 of NZ_JAAHGU010000103.1, forward strand.
GAAGACCCGGCAACGGGCAGTGCTAATGGTTGTTTAGCAGGATATTTAGCTGAGTATAATTATTTTGGTGAGGCAAAAGTTAATATTAGGGTCGAACAGGGATATGAAATTAATCGACCTTCTTTATTATTGTTACAAGCAGAGAAAAAAGTAGAAGGAATAGAAGTATTAGTTGGTGGTAAAGTTATCATGGTTGCTCAAGGAAAATTGGTTGCTTAAATAAGGAAGAAGAAAGAAGGAAAAAGTGGATGGGGACTTAAATCCTAACAAGCTTGTAAACACCCTGTAGACGGCGGGGTATTACAGCGGATTTATCAAGTAAATATTAAGAGGCTGAGTTTCTGGCTATACTTAGGTTTGGCGAGTTATCATCCTTTAGTTCCAAAATTCCTGAAAGCTAGGTGATGTAAGACTTTTAACTAAGTTGAACAACCAGCTCTTAAACCCAAAAGAAAAAGATAAATCATTTAATATTAAGTCCGGATAATTAGTGATGAAAAAACCTATGCTTTTACACAGGGTAAATATCTCTATTATCTTTACTGCGTACAAAGGTTGCATGAACGTCCCTACTCCCTTATTTATAAATATTCAAGGGGACATGATATAAGACTACTATAGGGGTTTTCATATTAATAAAATATGGTATTTTTTCTTTGTTTCTTCTTCTCTCTTACCAAAAATTAAAAAGTTGTGTACCTCATCTATTTGAGAAATTATATATATTAGTTTAGAATCATTGGTGAGAGTTTTGTCTTCCCTACAACCAAAATATTGTAATATTCTTTTATGTAATATCATGTTAGGTATAACAGTTATAATACGGCTTCGTAGTTAGGCTTAAGCAATAAGATAAGTATTTAAAGGGCTAGAGCAAAACTACAGACAAAAATTTTATTATAACTAATTATCTGATAGCGTAGCTCCCACGGAGGGGGCACATAATATAACTGGTTTAAATTATGAGTCAATGTTTAAATCCTGAATGTCTAAATCAAAATCCTTCTGATACAAAATTTTGTCAGCAATGTGGGTCAAAATTACTTTTAGCAGAACGTTATCGTGCCATTAAAATTATTGGTCAAGGTGGTTTTGGTAGAACTTTTCAAGCAGTAGATGAATTTAAACCATCTCAAGCTTTTTGTGTGATCAAGCAGTTTTTTCCTGAAGTTCAAGATAAACAAAATATGGAAAAAGCAGCAGAATTATTTGCTAAAGAAGCAGTGAGATTAGAAGCTTTAGGAAAACATCCTCAAATTCCTGAATTACTGGCATTTTTTACTCAAGATAATCGTCAATATTTAATTCAAGAATTTATTGAGGGGCAAAATTTACAGCAGGAGTTAGAAACAGTAGGGACGTTTAATGAAACTCAGATTTGGGAGTTATTAAATGATTTATTGCCAGTATTAGAATTTATTCATTCTCAAAAGGTAATTCATCGGGATATTAAACCGGATAATATTATTAAGCAACCTATATATTCCCAGAAAAAAGGTGAATTAGTATTAGTAGATTTTGGGGCAGCAAAGTTTGCAACTCGTACTGCTTTGGCGGTGACGGGAACAGTTATTGGTTCTGCTGGATATGCTGCGCCGGAACAAGCTATTGGGAAGTCAATTTTTGCTAGTGATATTTATAGTTTGGGTGTGACTTGTATTCATTTATTGACTCAAGTTGAACCGTTTGAATTGTTTGATGTAAGTGAAAATGATTGGGTATGGCGAGATTTTTTAATTTCTCCTATTAGCGATCATTTGGGTAATATATTAGACCGGATGATTGTCGGAGCAACGAAGAAAAGGTTTCAGTCAGCGACAGAAATTATGGCATTGATTAAACCTAATGATGTTGATGTTTCACTACCTAAAAAACAGGTAAGTAATTTGGTAGACTCTTCATCTATTCTAGAAGTAAACTTAAATTCAGAAAGGGGAGTTGATTATAGTAAATTGTGTGATTTATTGGCTACTGGAAAATGGCGAGAAGCAGATATAGAAACAGCAAAGTTAATGTTAAAAATCACTAATAGAGAAAATAGAGATAAATTAAATATTAATTCAATTAATAATTTACCTTGCACTGATCTACGGACTATTAATCAACTTTGGGTAAAATATTCAAATGGTAAGTTTGGTTTTTCTGCACAAAAAGAGATTTGGGAAAATTTGCCTACTCAAACATTTTTTTTAACTTATGAAAAATTAGGCGATCGCTTGGGTTGGCATTCAATAATTGGTTGGACTAATCACGATAACTTAATATTTGATTTAGAAAAAGCACCCTATGGTCATTTACCCGCAATGTTTGCTATGAGTGGAAACTGGGTATGGTTTATGGAGTTAGAAAAGTTATTTTCTGCCATGGTAAAAAGACTTAATATTTGTCAAATATAGAGGGTTATAGGCAATTGAAAGTCAAAAGTCAGGCATCGAGTGCGCAATTAGTCGGTCTCTTTTCGGTCTGGAAATACTACGCAAACATCTGTTAAAAATGATAGTAAGGTCTGAGGTAACAGGCAACATTTAATAGCAGTAGGTTTGAGAAATTTGACAGGAGAAAGAGCAGAAAATTTTTAATGTGGTCAATTAATCAGACTTAATATGATTACGACTTACGCATAACTACCACTTATGGTAGGGGTGAACGGCCGTTCACTCGTAGAAATGGTGTATAATTTTGTCTTGTGCGTAAGTCCTGTTGATATTATACTAAGGGTCAAAAAAGAATGTTACCAATAATAGGGGCAGTAAGGGCGTTAACGTAGTTGTGAGCTAGCTAATGGCCATTTGCTAAGGTAGAAGCTCTCTGGTTTACATGTTGCTGAGCAAAACGCCCCTACTTTATAAACGCTCCTACTTTATAAAAGATATCTCTTGGAGTAATAAAGATAAATTCAGACCTAAAAACTGCTATTAAAACCACTCATTCTGACTCCTGACTTCCCCTCCTGGGAGGGTTTAGGGGTGGGTTGACTCCTAAGAAATATCCTAGCTATTTGTAGAAAACATTTATCAAATTGGTATTATAGCACTACGCAAATAAGTTAGGACATTTATAAATGCTCAAAGTCAGTCCGGGATTAATTCTGACTTCTAACTTCTAACTTCTGACTTACGGGTAGCGATATACCTGTTGCCTTTAAGAAAAAATGAATATATGTTTTAAATCCTCAAAAGCTTATAACTTTTGCAATTTATCAGAGGTAGTAAAGTTGTAAAAAATTGATAGGAACTACAGATTAAGAAATCGACTTTTTTTGAATTTGCTATAATCTTACTTCAGCTTAAGTTGTAACTAACCAAGAATTACTATTAATTTTTTCACTAATTTCTATCCGTTGTTGATGATAGTTATTCGCTTGTCTCTCTAGCCCTAAATTTTTATAAACTTTTTCGATTAAATCAAGAGTTTTTACTAAATCTTTACCATATTCAGCAAAAATACTTCTGCGAAATCCATCTTTTTCTTTCTGTTCATAAGTTGCCATTTTTTGAGGATATACATAGCTAGAATAATGATTTTTTTCTATTTTAGGAATATTATCTATTGTTAATGCTAACCGATCTAGAGAATCTTCCCAGAGTTTTTGCCGAATCTCTAAAGCAAGTTCTAAAAAGGCTTGAGCTTGGCGAGGTCTACTGATTAGAAAATATGCTTCTCCCATATTATGCAATGCAATTGATTCGTTGATTTTAATTGTCAATTTATCATTTTTTGCCGATTGAGCAAGCTTTTGAAAAATATTTAAAGATTTGCGAGAATACTCTAGGGATTGAGTTGATAATTCAGTTAAATTATAAATCGTGCTAATGTGATTAATTGTTTTGCCGATACCTACGATATCTTTGAATTTATTAAATATTATTAGAGCTTGTGAATAACACTTCAAAGCAGTAGTATACTCTTTTAAAAGATAATAAATTTCTCCTTTTTCATTATATATAGTGGCGATTTTTGCTTCGTTTCCTATTGTTTTTGCTAGTTCTAAGGCTAGTTCTAGGTATTTAAGGGCATTGGAATATTCTCCTATTTTACGGTGAACTAATCCAATTCTATAGACAATATTGAGTCTTGTTTCCTGGTTATTAATTAATCTAGTAATTTCTAAAGCTCTTTGAAAATTTTTTAATGCAGTTTCTAGTTGACCTATACTATAGAAGCGATCGCCTGTTTGAAATAGATATTTCAATTCATTTTGATGGCTAGTATAAGATTTCATAATATTGCTCCCTGACAATACTGAACTTTTGGCGTTGGTAATTGGTAAAATGATTTTTTACTAGGGGTGAGACCCATCACTTACTTTGGTAAAATATATTAGAGGTATCAGAAACAGACTACTCTTAAAGTTTCATCTCTTGATTGACCAACGCCGAACTTTTTGATTAATGCACGGATAGATTATATACTAGCATAAGTAATAGTATTGCCAACTAATCTGATAATTTATTTTCACGCATAATGACAAGGAAATCTTAAATAAAAGGGCAAAATATAGGTATTGTAGATTACAGATTTTTCACCACAACTTTCCCAAATTTCAAGTTTTTCTTGACGATACTTCTCTGCTTTTTGCTGTTGACCTATATGGCAATAAACTTTCTCGATTAAATTCATAGTATTGGCTAATTCTGCTCTATATTGGGAGATAATACTTTGACTGAAGCAAATTTTTTCTTGTTGGAGTAGTTGGTTTGTTTGAGATAATTTTTTGCTATTAAGATAATTATTGTGGAGAATATTTTTATCTAAAGAATCTGTAGTTTGACTAAATTTATTCAAAGTTACTTTGCAAATTTTCTGACGAATAGCTAAAGTAAGTTCTAGGATTTCTTTTGCTTGGGTATATCGACCGATCCATAAGTAAGCTTCTCCTATATTATAAAGAGCTGTAGCAATGTTAGTTTGGCAAGCTAATTTATCTAATTCTGATTTTCTTTCAAGTTTATGGAAAATTTCTAGAGATTTTTGACAACAGTTAAGAGTTTGTTCAAATAACCCTAGTAAATTGTATATTTCGCCTAAATGATTAAGAATTATACCCATTCCTAATAAATTACAAAAATCTTGGGCAATTTCTAAAGCTTGAGCATAGTATCTTAAGGCAGAAGTATATTCTATAGACAAACAATAAGTTTCGCCAATATCATTCAAAATCATTACAACTCGATTTTGGTCGCCAATTTCTTGAGCAAGTTGCAAGGCTAAATTGAGATATTTTAAGGCACAATCATATTTTTCCAGACGACGATAAACTAATCCAATACGGTTTAAAATATTTATTTGTTGCTCAGATGTGAGCACAATTTTTAACGCTTCCTGAAAAGTATTTAATGCAGTTTCAAATTGTCCCAGATCGAATAAGCGATCGCCTGTTTGAGATAGTTGTTTTAATTCTGCGGAATAGATAGCAGTGGACACGATAAGTAGTTCCTCCAGAACAATACTGGTAATTTTCCGGTTGTAAACTACTCTATTTATCAAAGTTGGCAGGTTATGCAGAAATTTGCACTACATTGTGGAGATAAAATGTAGTACAAAAATCATTGTTACTTATTGTATCATGTGCCCCCTCCGGGGAGCTATACTAGCGGATAATTACTTATAATAAAGTTTTTGTTCGTAGTTTTGCTCTAGCCCTTACAATACTTAGGAGTCATGTAAAAATAATTTGTACAAATTTTATCTGGGATCAATTGTGAAATTAGCTTCCATCAAAAAAACTGTAATGGTTATTGTTACACTAGTCCTTAGTATGATTGCTTAAGCCCAACTACGAGCCTAATTATAACTGTATATTAGTAGTCAGTATAGGATGCTAAACCCTTAAATATTTAGTTAGTATTGCTAAAAACTTTACTATTCCCTATAACCCATCAGTTTAAATTGGATCTATGCGCAATTAAACTGATTAATAGATAATAAATATCTAAAAAAAATGCTATGAGTTGATACATTTAAGTTGTCTATCCGAAGGTTTCCTCACCTAAAAATTTGTAGCAAACTTTTTCTCAGTTAGAATAACTCAATATTTATTTGCCCACTCAATTTCGTCAACAACTTTTATGTTTTTCTTTATAGGTTTAATACTCCACCGTCCATAATTGGTTGGGGATAGTCTTCGACCTGCCACTTCGTGTCTACAAATCCCATCCACTTTTTCCTTCTTCAAAATGATTTAGCATTATTGTTGCAAAATTTGATAACGCCAAACCGATCAAAATCATGGATTAAATTCAAAAGGAGGAAAAGTCTCCTGATTTTCTGGTGTCAAATAAACTGTAGCAATAAACTTCTCATTCCAACCTCCTACAACATTAGTAAATATATAAAAATCATCCTCATTGGAATTTAATTTCTGTTCAACTAAAATTCCCGTTGCATCACTAACCCGCAATTTTATTTTTTCCGGTAAACCCATCCCTGTAGGCGTACTTAATATTAATAGCAACATCCATTCTAATGTTGAATCTGAGACTAAAGACCAAGTTAAAGCATACAATCTTAAAGGAATTCCAGCTAATAATAAATCGTGATAAGCAACCCTAGCATGAGGAGGAATATATACACCATTTTTGGGCAACTCTCTGATAATTCCAGCAATTTCTTCTGTAGGAGAAGATATTCCTCTCATGGGAGATAGTGCCGATAATTCTGGCAATAAAACCCAGGATAATTCATTGGCAAAATCATCTAATTCATTCTTTAACCAACGCCCCACATTAATTGTAGGTTCAGTCAAGATACTAAGTAAATCTGGTAAATATTTACTCAGACTACTTAAAGAATTTTCTGAATTTTCTGTAATTTCTACTAAATTATTCGGAATATTCCCCTCCTCTATATCTATTTGCAATTGCCAATTATATATCCAATTTAATAACTCAGAATTAGTTAGGATAGTTTTTCCCTGTTCCCAGTTAAAAGATTCCCATAAATTTTGTGCGGATAGCTGAGGTAATAATTTTGTTAATTCAGCTTTAGCTGCAGCTAAATTATTTGACTTAGGTTGTACCTCTGGCAAGGCAATTCCTGCTATATCCAAACAACGAAGATAAAGTAATAAATTATCTATTTCTGTATCAAACCAACTCCAGGGAATTTGATAATTCCAATCTTCATCTGGCAGTAGATTAAGCTGTGTTTTATTTCCCATTAAATCTGCATAAGAAATAAAACTATTAATCACAACTTTTTCTAGTTCTTCTTGTACTTCCACCACTACATATAAATGATGGGAGAACTCTGGTAAATCTACTACTGCTCTTGGTAGACTAACTTCTTCATTTATAAAACTACCTTGAGTGATGATACAAACTTTAAACTGATTAATATTCAGATTACAAACGGCTGGAATTGAGTTAGAAAGAACTGGATTAAAAATAGAAGCATCAGCTAAATTAACTGTTAAATTATCTTTACCTCGTTCTTCTAACCATTGTTCAAATCCAAACAAAGCTAACCCATTCAAATAAGTTTGCCATTGTCGTGATTCGTTAGGAATTTGATTGCTAATTTGGATGGCTTGCTCAACTTTTTCTAATGATAAATGAATAGATTCTGTTGCAATACCCTGAAATTCTAGCAAATCTTCTAATTGATTCGTTAATTCATTTTTCATTTAAAGTTTTCCTTGATAATAAGTTTTATGATAAATTACAAGAACTAAATTTATCTATATGCTTACAAACTCTTTGAGCAAATAAATTTTCTTTAGAACTAGACTGAGAATTATAACCCTCTGATTCTACTTCTTTAAAGACTATATTTATTTGTTCATCTAGAGCTATTTCTATTTTTTTATCTATAGTTTTTAGATGTTTTGGATCTGCATAATCTTGAGCAATTTCTAAGATACGACCCCGCAAACTAATTAATAATTCCTGTTTAATATCAGCCCGAAAAGATTTTAATTTTAGTAAGCGAGTTACTTGATATTGCGCTTTCAAGCCAACATTTTGAGCAATTTCTGTCATTGATTTTCCCTGACAATGATATAGATGTAACCCTTGGATAAATTGTTCCATTTTTTTGTTTTTTCTTTTCTTTAGTAATTGTATCCAAGAATCTGTTACTTTAGCTATAGCATCATCTAAACTTAAAAGAAATTGCTTTCTATAATTGCTCAAAAATTCATTCTGTTCATCCATTGAATCAGCTTCTTGAACAATACAAATCTGATTAGCTAAAGATTTATGGTTAGAAGTATCTAATGGTATTGTTGGTAGAGAACCACTTCTCACAGAAATTCGATATTCTCGTATTTGAGAAGCCAGGTCTTGCAATTTAGTCAATACTTGCTTTGGAGAAATATTTTTACCAGTTTTAGTTTTGATTAATTGAGCAATTTGTTCTAATTGTTCTGTAGTTGGTGGCAAACATTTTCTCCCTGCTCTTGATAAACTTTTTTGGCGACGTTGCGCCCGATAAATAGCATGATAACTTGATAAAATATCTATACTTTCCCGAGTTTCAAAAGCAGTAAAATTATAAAATACTGAGAAAATTTTCTCTAGTTGTTTAGGAGGAGTATCATTCAGAATTGCCCAATCACTAATTAAATAGACTCCACATTCCAGTAAGAAACTATTAAGTTCAGGATGCTGTTTAACTTTTCTAGTTGTCCAGGTAGCTAAATTGCTTTGATTTGGGTCGAAATTTTGGAGAATTTCTTGAGCAAAAGAACAAGAAGAAGTTTGATTTTTTTGACTAGAGATTCTGCCATCATCAGTCAAAACATAAGGGAATAAATTTTCCCTAGTAAAGCCATGATTTGTACCAAAATTTGCGGCTAATTGTTGACAAACACTGTCAATTTGCCAAGATATAAAACAGAGAAGACAGCGTTCTGCTAATAAAGAATTTCTCTCTAAATTAGTATCTGAATTATCTTGCACCAATGCTAAAAGTTGACGCTGAATATTAATGTCCGAAATTTCACTATCTGTTATATATTCTGGAAAATTTGAGGTAAAAAATTGTTTTGCCTCTGTAATTTCCAGGATTTGACGAGACCCGGAACTATTAATCTTAATCTGTCTCCAGTATTTAGAAGCAGTAACCATTTACTTTTAGATTTGAGATCAATAAAAATGAACAATTATCCAGATATATTAGCTTATAGCAGAAGAAAGAAGGAAGAAGGAAAAGTATTACGTTGTCTTAGTTTTAAGCTCTCGATCTTTCCTAACCTTTGCTTCGACTACTATCAAACATTAACCCGTAAGATATTCAATCCACAATGCTGATTATTGTTAATTGTATAATCATTTTTCCTGGTCAAAAGTTTGCTCTAATATCAGGATATTTATCCCTTCAATTGGAATATATTTCTATATTCCTAGAGGTTATGCAATATTTATTGAGGAAAGAAGGAAGAAGTGAAGAGGCAAAAAGGAAGAAGGAAATGCTTTTTTCGCTTCAATACTTTTGACTTTTGACTTTTGACTTTTGACTTCCGCGTAGCTGCACTAAACTATAACTTGGTTAGAATTAGCTGTAGTAGTAATCATATATTCCACTTGTTCGGGAGTTAAAAAAGGATTAGCACTCAAAACTAAAGCAGCTACACCAGCAAAATGAGGAGCAGCAAATGATGTACCACTTTGATTTCCAAAATCATTATTAGGAAGAGTCGAATAAATATTTTCTCCAGGAGCAACAACATAATTTAGTGTTGTTGACCCAGCACGGTTAGAAAAGTCACTAATTCTGCCTGTAATATCTGTTGACCCAACAGGAATTCCCCATTGTTGTAGATTATTAGCTGGATATTCAGGAAAACTACTACCGTCATTACCTGCTGCCATAACTACCACAACTCCTCTTTCTGTTGCGTAACGGATGGCATCATCTACTACAGGAGAATAAAAATCTCTCCCAAAACTCATGTTAATCACATGGGCACCATTATTAACTGCATAGTAAATGCCACCAGCAGCATCATCAGGTAGAATTGTCTCAAAATTTCCTACCTTAACAGGCATAATTTTAGCATTAGGAGCAATTCCTGTAATTCCTAAGCCATTCTGTTGAGCAGCGATCGTACCTGCAATATGAGTACCGTGACCAAAAAAGTCCATCGGGTCATTATCATTATTGATAATATCCCATCCCCTAAAATCATCTACATATCCATTACCATCATCATCAAAACCATTGTTAGGAATTTCATTGATGTTAGTCCAGATATTACTTGCTAAATCAAAGTGATTGTAGTCTACCCCACTATCTATCACTGCTACTATAATACCTTGCCCGGTATAACCTTGATTCCAGACTTCGGGAGCATTAATTGTTTCGACATTCCAATTATTAAAATCAAAACCTTCAGGAATTGGTGCGTTGATAGTTTGAGCAACTGCTGCATTTGCATCAATTAAACCATATCCATAGATACTATTAAAACCATCAGAATTCAATGAAAGTCCAGAATTAAATGAAGGTGTTGCTGACAGACTCAGATTATAATTTGTATCTCCACTGTATTGACTTACTTTAACGTAATAAGTACCGGGGTTTAAATTAGACACATTAATTTCTTCGGAAGCGCTGCCAAAAGCAAGGGAAGAATCAATTATTTCTCCAAAACCATCGTTATTTTTGTCTTCGAGCAAGTCTACATCAGCATCTGCACTTAAACCAGATAAAAATAAGTTAAAGTCACTGGTTGTATTCAAATGGAAACGATAATAGTCTACGGAGTCGAAGTCACCTACAAAATCATTCCAAATTTGATTGGTATTCAAAACCCCAATATCGCGAGCGTTTATCAAGGTGTCATCTGACTGTGGGAAAAGGTTTATTTGACTTGCTATTCTTTCAGGGTTAATTAATTCACCAGTTAGTATATTTGTTTCGGAATGGTTTTCGATAACTTCAGTGTGAGATTTTAGGTAAGGGGTAATATTACTGTTTATTTGTGAGGGGAAATTTATTTCATCTGTCACAATTTGCTGTTCTGTTAAGATATTATTAACAGATAAAATTGCTTGTTCATAACTATTTAACTGTTCGGGTATAATAGAAATGTTATTCGCACCAATAACTGGAAGAAGATTATCGACAGAATTTTCAGGATAGTTTGAAGGAAACATAGTTTTTTGGGGTAGATTGTACAGATATTTTTATGTCTATAGCAGGGAACAGGGAACAGGAAACAAGGAACAGGAGGAAAAATATTTCCCTGTCTGAACTTCATCATCAGCATAAGTCCTAAGCAACTTGTTACTTTGAGATATAACAGTTGTCATTATTACATTTGACTTATGAAATAGCTCAAACAGCAGGATATTACTAATCAAGCTTTTTTTCTTACTTCCTTCTTCCCTTTCTCTTCTTCTATATGAATATATGAAAGGAAACCTCAACCTCTGTCAAATCAACATATATCTGATTGATTAGAGGTTATGCACAAAAAAACTCGGTTAATTTCAGTAACCGGGTTTCTAATTGATATAACAGTTGTCATTATTACATTTGACTTATGAAATAGCTCAAACAGCAGAATATTACTAATCAAGCTTTTTTCTTATTCCTTCTTCCCTCTTCCCTCTTCCTTCTTTCTTCCCTCCTGACTCCTGACTCCTAAGTAATTAAGATTAATATCATACACGCGCTTCAACAACGCCTAAAATCCATTTCCCATCAAGATAAATGATGACCAATAGTAAGGATTATTTGCTTCTTTATCCTTTCCAGTAATCATATTTATTTGAGCTTCCCGCAATGCTTCTGTTTTGCTTTTTCCTTCTTGTAAAACTGTGTAAAAAGTATTCATTAATTGAGCGGAATCATCATTAACTCGCCACAAGGAGGTAACTATTGCTTCAACTCCGGCATTTTGCATCTGATAACCAAAACCGACTATTTCTTCTCCATTACCTATTTGTCCTCCAATGTTAGTTTCAGCAGCACTTAATACGACTAAATCTACATTCGGTAATGACCAACTTTCCATATCGCGCAGAGTTACACGATCGCCATCTCCAAATAATATAAAAGAGTCTTCTGGTTTGCCATTTCCTGTTTCTCCAGTTAACAAGACAACGGGGGTATCTAAATGTACAATATTATACTCATTAAAACTACTAATTGTTGTTTCAGAACTAAATTCGCTGTTAACAAGTTTACGAGTACCAGGAATTGTTTCTGCTAAATTTTCGACTAATTTTACTGTTGTTGGTGTTAATTCAACTTGGCGAGTTCCGACCTTAACTTGATAATTACCTTCGGTTAAAGCTGCTGCTAATACACGAGGTTGATTCTTAGGTTTAGTCTCAAAATTGGTTAGACTAGCTGCAATTATATTATTCGCACCAAAACTTTCTACTAACCATTTTTCTCCGTCATAAAGTGCTGCTAAAGGAAGATAACGTAATTGATTATCTGGTGCATAAAGAATAGTATTGACATTTGCTTGAGCTAATTCATTTTCTATTGGTTTGATTAACCAATTATAGAGTTTTTCCGCAGAATCTTTGACATCTCCAACCGGAGTCAAAATTGTTAGCCGAAACTCAGCGATCGCCCCTTCTATTTCTTCTGCTTTTACTTCTACGGTTTTGTGTATTGGGTCGCCTTCTGCTTGGATTAATACTAATTCTAATTTATCTGCCAAGATTAACGGATAAAATAGCGCTGTTCCAGGTAATTTTTGTAATTTTGCTTGCAAATTATTAAATTCTGGAAAATCCGCTTTTAAATTATTTTTGTCAATCTCCCGTTCTAAAATATCTGTTGTTTCTTCAGTCAGAATTTTTTCTTCAGCAGCTAATAGTTTAACTCCGGTTGCTGTTGCTTCATTCCCTTTAACATTCCCTAGATAATTATCTAATTCTTGAATTTTCAACAAATCTAATACTTGTTGAGCTTCCACAATACGTTCTTGTTGTAATAATAAACCTGCTAAATTCCGATAAATTTCTTCAGGCTTTTCTAAGAAACTTTTCTCGCCTTCCTCACTCCGCATAACTTCATTCAAATTAATAGCTTGCTTGTAAAAAACCACTGCTAATTCTGGTTTTTCCTGAGCTGCTAATATTGTGCCTAACTGCCCATAAATTTTACCCTCCTTAACCGTTTCTTCACTCTCTTTATATATTGCTAATGCTTGTACTAAATTTTCTAAAGCTTGGGGATATTGTCTGAGTTGATATAAAGAATCTCCTATTCCTTCATAAGCTATAGCAACAGCATTTTTATCTTCTTTATCTGGTAAATTATTCAAAGCAAGTTTATGATAATTCAGAGCAATAGAATAATCGCCAGAACTATAATAAGCTTCACCCAAAGCATTAAAATTGGCAGCAATAACCGACTTTTCTCCTACTTCTTTATTTACAGGCAAAGCCTTTAGTAAAACTTGCTTTGCTTTATCATTTTCACCCAAACGGTTATAAACTTTCCCTAAACCAACAGTTGTTTTACCTTCCCCCGCCTTATCTTCTGCTTCCTGATAAAAAGCTAAACTTTGTTCATAAATTGATTGTGCCTTAGCATTTTCTCCCATCTCATAATAAGCATCACCCAAATAACTCAAAGCCTCTAATTGAGCAGTCTTATCCTCCGCAACTTTAGCAGCTTCTAACCCTTTTTCATAAACCTCTAATGCTTTATCTTCTTCTCCTTGCTTTTCATAAAGTTTCCCCATAAAACCATAAATTCGCCCCACACTTCTTTGGTCGCCAATACTTTCTAACATCGCCACAGCTTGCTGAAAATATTTAAGAGCTTCAGAATCTTCACCCTTTTCCCGATAGACAAAACCTATATTATTTAATAACCGACCAACTCCAGCACTATCATTAATTTCTCTACGCACAGTTAAAGCTTTTTGGTATGTTTCCAGAGCTTTGTCATAATTGCTCATCCGAAAGTAGACCACCCCCATATTATTGAGAGTACGTCCTCTATTTCGGCGATCGCCCACTTCTTCGCGAATGGTCAGCGCCTGTTCATAAAATTCAAGTGCTTGGTCAAGTTGTCCTTGACTGGCCTTAACCGCAGCAATATTATGTAATGACTCTCCTTCATTAGGTCGGTCCTTCACAGCTTGAGAAATATCTAAAGCCTCTTGATGTAGATTTAACGCTTGGGAAAATTCCCTCTGTCGTTGATAGGTAAAACCAATCAGGTTAAGAGTTTCCGATACCCCTGGACGATCGTTTATTTTTCGGCGAATAGTTAAAGCTTGTTGCAAAACATCTAAAGCTTGAGCATATTCCCTTTGGTTAACATAAACATCCCCCATATTATTCAGGGTTTGGGCAATTCCGGCCTGGTCCCCCAGTTCCTTACGAATTGCTAAAACTTTTTCGTAGCTTTCGAGGGCCTCATCAAACTTTCCTGTCCGAAATTGTTCCACACCTGTTTCAAATAACTTATCTGCTTCAGCCTTGGAGGCAGAAGATTCTGGCGAACTTTCCACCTCGGGAGTTTGGGCCAAGACATTCGGGATATTTGTGATGGTGTGTACTGGGAAAAGAATAATAGCGATCGCGCTCAAGTAACTAAGGTAGAGATAGGAATTCTTCACTGTAGGAGTCCTCTAAAAAAGTCAAAAGTCAAAAGTCATGCATCGAGTGCGTAATTCTGAGGTTTCCTACGGGGCGCCTACTGTGCGGAAGTAATTCCGCACACAGCCCCTCCAGAATGTAATACGCACATCTGACAGTCAATCATTTTTGATTTGTAATTGTTTTAGGATTTTGTAACTGGTCAGTTATTTCCGCCATCCTGCACTAGTTAAAGACCATACAAACTTAATATGGCCATTTAGCATTATGGGTCTCACCCTATATGCTCTTAAAAGATATTTTGTACTATTTTGTCTCTCTCAGATTCTTGTTATGAGAAACTTTTGTTTACTAGGGAGTTGATTTCGGATGAGTAGGACTTATACTATTTTAAAAAAAAATTTCAGTGTAAAATAAAAACTAATAAATTATAGAAATACATAAAATGATAGATTTATTTGCTTTTTTATTCTTTTTTGTTCAGGAAAATAATTCTGACAATCGCATTTTTACATTGCCAATAAATTTCACAGGAAAATAGGAAATAATTTTGATTATAACTAGAATACTGTACTCAAAAATAGTCTACAATATTTTCTTATACATCTATATTCTATAGTTTTTAATTTTTATTTCCCTAATTCTTGATTCAATTGGTATTAAAAATGAAAAGTAATGAAAATAGGAAAAATCAACTTTTTAATTTGTTGCTCAATGAGGTTCCCGATCAATTTACAGGGAAGTTAGAAGTAAAAGGTTCTCAGAAAAGTTGGATAATATTCTTTTGTGTTGGTCGTCTAGTTTGGGCTACTGGAGGTGAACATCCTAACCGCAGATTTCATAGAATTTGGCATCAATTTTGCCCGAATATTTCTCTGGCTAATATGAAGTTACGAGAACATAATGATCTTAATTATTATTACTATCATCTTCTATCTATTTTATCTAGAAAAAAAGTATTAATTCCAAATCAAGTAAAAGCAGTTATAATTGAGAACATCAAAGAAGTTGTATTTGATATTTTACAGCAGCAATCACAAGAGTTATTAGCTTATAATTTATCTCCAAAAGGATTGGAAAAATCTTTGATTTTAATGTCAGTAATTATTCCTCCTGAAGCTATAATTCCTACTCTTCATAAATCATTTTTAGCATGGCAGCAGTCTAATTTAACTGAATATTCTCCTAATTTAGTTCCTGAAATTATCAAACAAAAATTGTTACAACAAATAGCTAAACCTAACTCTTATCAAATAATCACTAAATTAGTCGATGGCCAAAGAACTCTTAGAGAAATAGCTATTTTGATGAATAAAGATGTGCGTCAATTAACTTTATTTTTAATGCCTTATGTGCGTAATGAATTAATTATTCTTAAGTCAGTTCCAGATAAACAACGTATTGAAGGAAGTCCAGGATTACAGCCCAATGTAAATAAAAAGAAAGCTCCAGCTAAAGTCCAAGAATTAATTATTTGTGTAGATGATAGTAAACAAATTTGTTATATGTTAGAGAAAATTCTGAAAAAGGCAGATTATAGATTTATCGGAATTCAAGATTCTATTAAAGCATTACCAATAATTATTGAAAATAAACCCGATCTAATTTTTTTAGACTTAATGATGCCAATTGCTAATGGTTATGAAATTTGCACTCAATTGCGACGAGTACCTATTTTTGAGAATATACCCATAATTATCATCACTGGAAACGATGGAGTGGTCGATAGAGTTCGTGCTAAAATGGTGGGAGCTACAGGGTATATAACCAAGCCTCTTCAACCGAAAAAAATATTGGCAGTAGTAAAGCGATATTTACAAAATTATCCTCCTAAATCACCAGAAAAATCAGATCAAACAAGCTTATAAGTTATTTGCAATTGTGTAGCTAGGTCAAAATTTAACGATCGTAATAGTATTAGTCTAAAACCGTCTTTGAAGCTAATCTCACTTGAGAATCAGTTTTTGGAAGCAACGAAGGAATAGAAGTTTCAGTTTAGCCAAAACTAATATTATTTTAATTCACTACTACATCTACAAAACTGTCAGTATTTTATTGTTATAAAGTTAAAAAGGGGTAAAAAAAGAATGTTACAAATAATAAGTAGGGACGAATGGCCATTTGCTAACGCAAAGCTGCAGCTTTATATGTTGCGGAGCAAAACGCCCCTACACGATTTTTTTGTGACGATGTGGTTCATCAATTTGAAAAGCGCTGTATAGCAGTCGAAGGAAAGGTTAGGACAAATCAAAAGCTTAAAACCAAGACAACTTCAACAATTAATAATTAATAATTAATAATTACTTCTGCTTGAAAAGAAGAGGATTGACGCAGTAGGGAAAATTTTTTCTCTCCTTTAAAGGAGAGGCATTTTACCTTAATTATTCGGTAAGATTATTCCTTCTTCCTTCTTTTTTCTGCTGTAAACTCAAAAATCATAAATTTAATCTATAATCTGATGCTACGAGAATTTATCGTATATGCTTGCCCAGTAGGTGAACTAAATAATCAACTAGAAGAATATTTCACCACTACTCGTGCAGAATGTAGTGAAAATGCTGCACATCAATATATGCCGCACTGTACCTTGACAGGTTTTTTTCACGACCAATTAACCGCAGTTCCAATTTATCTTCAAGCTTTAGATACTGCCTTAAACAATACTAGTCAAAATCGCCCAGCGCCACCTATAGTTGTTGTAGATATGGAGTTAAAAACAGACTTTCATTATCTCCAATTAAAATCAATTTGGCTAGAAAAATTGATTGCTAACTTTGCTCATCTAGCCAATTCAAAAACTCGTATTGATGAATTACGCCTCAAAAATAATTTACATCTCAGTTTAGCCTACAAATTTCCATCAGAACAACAACAAACACTAGCAAAAATAGCAAAAAAAATCATCAATTCCCAAGCAGAGGTATTATGGGAATTACGATTTTATGAACGCCATCCCAATAACTCTTGGACTTGTCATCAATCTTGGAAACTCTAGTTAGGGTTTGCGCTCAAAAGTCTTTTAGTCGGAGTAGGAGACAGGAGACAGGAGACAGGAGACAGGAGAAATGGGAATGAGCGAGGAGGTAGGATTCAATAATTAATAATTAATAATTAATAATTAATAATTACCTCTAGAGTGAAAACGGAATGGGCTGAATAATTATGAAAAATTTTTCTTGTTTTTCCTTGCTCATGAGAGGATTTTTACCTTAACTATTCGGATTTGAATTGTCAATTTGGGATTTTTCTGCCCAACTATGAGCCTAAAATACTAACTTTTTAAGCGTTTTAGACGTGATACCAGGCATTTTTTTAGACTCAAAAAAGGCACTTGTCTTTATATGTCAATACTTTTAAATTTAATCAGCAAGCCATAGTTAAAAATGAACCAAAAAATTGTAAATATCTCTAACCTTTGGCAAAAAATCCCCGGACAAATTTACTTATTATTAGCAATCATTATTTTCGGTTCTTCTAACGCAATTACAAAACAATTAACAGAAATTGGTGCCGAAAAATTTCCTGGAGAAAATCCCATTTCATTTTGTAATGTTTTATTTGTAGGAAATATCTGTGCCCTATTAATTTTAATTATTATCTATAGAAAACAGCTAAATCTACGTTACTTTCAACAATTTTCAAGTCAAGATTGGGCAAGTATGTTAGCCGTTGCATTCCTAGCTGGCGCTCTATCTCCTGCTGCCTCATTTGAAGCACTTTCTCGCACAATGGTTAACAATGTAATATTAATTGGACGTATTGAACCTCCCTTAACTTTAGCACTAGCTATTTTTTTGCTAGGAGAAAAAGTTAATCGGTGGAAAATTACTGGAGCAATTATTTCATTTGCCGGAGTAATTTTAATTATAGTTTTGCAAAGTTTTGGGCAAAACTCAGTTGATTCTACAAATATGATATCTATCAATTCAGGAGAAATTTTAGCCGCAATTGGAGCGACCGCTACGGCAATTTCTAATACTATTAGTAAAGCGCGTCTTCATCGAATTCCGGTAGGATTTTTTAATATTATTCGTAATGGTTTTGGAGGTATTATCTTCTTTATTGCCGCATTATATTTTTATGGAAGTAGTCATTTCATGGAACTATTTTCGCCTTTTTTATGGCAATGGATGTTAGTTTATAGTGCAGTTATTGTAGTAATAGGTCAAATTTTGTGGTTAAAAGGATTAAGTAAAACCAGTAGTTCTGATGCTTCTATTGCCAGTGCATTTAATCCCATTGCTGGAGTCATAGCAGCCTATTTAATATTAGGAGAAAAACCCATCGCTGCTCACTATATTGGGGGAGCTATTATTTTAGTTGGAATTATATTGAGTCAAGTCGCGAATAAAAACGAAACTACCATTAATCAACTTGCTGAAAAGGTTCATCCTCAGCAAAGAGAAACAGGTTTAGGATTTAAAGGTTTTTAACTATAGCAGGGAATAGGGAATAGGTATGGAGGGAACAGGGAAAAGTGGGAAAAGTATTTATCTGTCTTACGGTTCATTATTAATCTATGTCCTAATCAATTCGTTTCTTGCTATGTATTAGACATAGGCGTGAAAAAGATATAGACTTTTTGTAAAAGTAGGTATGGAAGAAATAGGTATGGAGAGAACAGGGAAGATATTTTTAGAAAAAAAACACGAAAAATGATTTTTTGAGTTATTACACTCTAGTTTATAGCAAATAAAGGGCAAGTTTATTTTCACCAAATGTCTATTCAGAGTTCAGGAGTCAGGAGAAAATAATAGTAGTCATAATTGGGTAAGTGATTGAGTATTGATGCTGAATATTTTCCGAATAATATGACTCTGGAGAAAGGTCAATCAAGATAATTTATTCAGAAATACCTGCCAATACAGGAATTTTTATACTACTTTTAACCTGATAAATTGACGTGCGGAATGTCGGAAGTAATATGAAATATAAAAAATAATGCTACGAATAATTTCCCTGCTAAAAAGACTTTACCTAGAAATGTCGATTTGACTAAACACAGAGTTTTACTTTAACTAAATAATAAATAATATTATAGATATATAGGCTATTCTTACTGACTCCTGACTCCTGACTCCTGACTCCTGACTCCTATTGTTTGGCGTTTGACTTTCAATTATAGACTTTTGACTTAATGACCAATGCTTCTCTGAATTTGATACCCTAACTAAAATGGTCTTGGGAATAGGTAAAAGTAGTGGATATATTTATTGGACGTGGAAAAACAGCTCGCAGAGCTTACGGAATCGATGAAATTGCCCTAGTTCCTGGGGGACGGACACTCGATCCAAGTTTAGCAGACACTAGATGGAGCATCGGCGGCATAGAAAGAGAAATTCCCATTATTGCTAGTGCAATGGATGGAGTAATTGATGTCAAAATGGCTGTTCTATTATCTGAGTTAGGAGCAATGGGAGTTCTCAACTTAGAAGGTATTCAAACTCGCTATCCTGACCCAGTGCCAATATTGGAAAAAATTAGCTCTGTGGGCAAAGATGAATTTGTGGGTTTAATGCAAGAACTTTATTCAGCTCCAATTCAACCAGAATTAATTTCTCAGAGAATTAAGGAAATAAAAAGCCAAGGTGGTATTGCAGCAGTAAGCTTAACACCTGCGGGAGCACTCAAATATGGAAAAGTAGTCGCTGATGCTGGTGCAGACTTATTTTTTGTCCAGGCAACAGTTGTTTCCACTGCATTTCTTTCACCTGAGTCAGTGGAAAACCTGGATTTGGTTAAGCTTTGTCAAGAAATGCCTATGCCTGTGGTTTTAGGTAACTGTGTTACTTATGAAGTGGCCTTAAATTTAATGAAAGTAGGGGCTGCAGGAGTGCTAGTAGGTATTGGCCCTGGTGCTGCCTGTACATCTCGTGGTGTTTTAGGTGTAGGAGTTCCCCAAGCTACTGCTGTAGCTGACTGTGCAGCAGCACGAAATGATTATTACCAAGAAACAGGAAATTATGTCCCAGTTATTGCGGACGGGGGCTTAATTACTGGTGGAGATATTTGTAAATGTATTGCTTGTGGCGCTGATGGGGTGATGATTGGTTCGCCTATAGCTAGGGCCGCGGAAGCACCAGGGCGTGACTATCATTGGGGTATGGCTACTCCTAGTCCCCTTTTGCCACGAGGTACTCGGATCAAGGTCGGTACAACTGGCACCATCAAGCAAATTCTGCGTGGCCCAGCACTATTGGACGATGGTACACATAATTTATTGGGCGCTCTCAAAACGAGTATGGGCACTTTGGGAGCTAAAGATTTGAAAGAAATGCAGCAAGTTGAGGTTGTTATTGCTCCTTCATTGTTGACTGAGGGTAAAGTTTATCAAAAAGCTCAACAATTAGGTATGGGCAAGTAGATTTACCGAAAAATTAGGTTTAAAGCCTCCCCCTAAAAGCTATCCCTTACCCATAAGTCTTGAAATACTTGTGGGGAGCAGGGGAGCAGGGAGCAGGGGAGAAAGGAGAAAAAATCATAGTAGCTAAGTAAAACTACTGAAGTTTTCAAGAAAAATGTATATAAAAATACATTTTTTCTCCCGAAAAAGCCGAGCCAAGACTCACTCATAACTCGTCTATTTTGTCAAGCTTTATCTTAAGAAAGATGTGGGTAATCGATAGCCCTAAAAGGGGGACTTTGTATTATAGTTAGAAAAGAACTAAAGGTATTCAACTGCTCTAAAAACCTAGCTATATAATTGATCAACGCACCTTGAAAACTGCCGTCAGACTCTGCGTAGCTGTCAGGGGTAAGCGGTCGGAACCCGGTAAGGTTTCCTTGCTATGGGAACGCCGACCAATAGAGGAAATGCTGGCCAAGAAAAGAGTTATAGGATTTTGAACTGTACCGTAGGGCATAAACCCAGAGGCTTTTGGAATAGAGCAAACCCTCCCTTGGGGAGAGAGCCATCTCAGAGCTAGATATCTTCTGGTAATTAGTTTAAGTGGACTCGTTGTTGGCCTAGCTTTGCGGAGCACAAACCAAGAATCCTGGTTTTAGGAGAATCTCCGTCGCTGACCGCTGGAGAGTATGTCAATGACTTAAGATATCTCTGTACCCTTGACAAAATTTGTGAAATAGTTTTGAAATTTACAAATTACCCTAGAATTATCTGAAAATAAATGTCACAATAGTAATAGCGGAGATGCATGTTTCCGTTCACTCCTCACACCACACTCCGCCCGAGCTTTTCTAGTTTGGGCGGTTCCTTATGGCCACTTAAGGCTTGATTCAGATCAAATTTTTTTGATAGTGATTAGGTTATCACAGATTCGGCGTAAGCTACTCAGTTAATTGCTTAATTGTTTATAAAATTTATCGTGCAAATCAAGTACGGTACAAATAAATATAGTTACTTGTTTACTTAGTTAGTTATTTGCGACTTGATCAAGTTAAAGTTACGGATAGATATCTAGAGTTTTTGAGAATAGGGAAAAACTTAACTTGAAAAAAAGATTCTGCGCTTTGTATTTTAATTTTTCTATATACTACTTGACACAGAAGAAGATATAAAAGAAAGTATTAATAAAGCTAGTAATTTAAGATTGTATGGTGGACTTAACTAACTAAAGTGACATTGTACTTAGAGAAGACTTTAATTGAATGTTATATGATAGTTTGTTAACCTTGATACCAGTCTATACTATACTCTTTATATATACATTGGTAGAATCAAAACCTACCATATTTTTCAGGATTTTATCTTAAATTTTTCCCAAAACACTTAAACTAATAATAAATTTGGTGTTTTCTGGGAAAAGTAAACTTGCTAAAATCAAAAAATACCAAATTATAATAAAGGTGTTTTTAAACAGACGTAACTGGCAACTGATGAACTGTATAAAAAAAAATTTGAGTTGCATTAAGCCTAGTAAATAAATAGGCATACCTTTGCGGTCAGACAGACCGTGTCTTGGACTAGCAACCAAGTCTGAAATGCTTCTGAAGCCATCCTGGCTGATATACTTGGCAGAAATTCTAGGGTTTCTTTGGTACCAAGTTAAATCTAGTCTAGAGGCAATCTCCAAGAAGCAACAATCCTACGCCATACTATTTACGCCATACTATTCAAGATTCATATTTAAGGATTAGTAAAGAATGACAGCAGCAACACCAGTCACCGATAGCAGTTTCAAGCAAGAAGTGCTTGAAAGTCAAGTTCCAGTTTTAGTAGATTTCTGGGCACCTTGGTGCGGGCCATGCCGGATGGTGGCTCCTGTAGTTGAAGAAATTGCAGGGCAATACGAAGGACAAATAAAAGTAGTTAAAGTAAATACGGACGAAAATCCTAATGTAGCAAGCCAGTATGGGATTCGCAGTATTCCTACCTTGATGATTTTTAAGGAAGGCCAAAGAGTTGATATGGTGGTTGGAGCCGTTCCTAAAACTACATTGGCTCAAACTTTAGAAAAGTACCTGGAGAATGATTGAGAATTTTTGAAACAGATATGTAGAAAGTTGGAGAAAACTGTTTGTGTCTATAAATGTTTACAACTAATTAAGATACACTGAAAATTTGATGAACTATCTCTAGAACAACAGGAAAAACCATCTAAACTGAGATATGTTTATTCTGAAAAGCAGAAAGTAATTCTCAGTTATATTTTCATTGAGAGAATAATCCTCTGTAAGGTTTCTAGTGGACTAATCTAAATAATAAAACTGTTTTCTTTCTACAGTCCTAGTTCTCAAGCAAGTAAGGTAGAATCAACCTATTTTATGACTTAGCCGAGATTCTCAGTGGTCTCGGAAATTTTTTATTTGTATTTATAAATAGAAAGCCCTAATTTAATACTAAGGCTTTAGTACCTTGTATACCAAAAGGAAGAAATAAGAAGGAAGAAGCAAGAAGGAAAAATCTGGCGTTGTCTAAGTTTTAAGCTTTTGATCTGTATGTGTCCTTTCCTTCGACTGCTATATATTAGGGAACAGGCAATAGTGGAAAAAAATTGGACAGTATTCGATTCTTCATCACTCTATGTCCTAGTAGTTGTACCAATTATCATGTATGAATTTTACCTAAATGGAGCAAGAAGGCCCACACCATAACCCTAGTTTGGTGTTGGGATGAATTGCGACCAACAAAAAAAATCATGCAGATCGCCAAAAGTTCTGCTATATAATGGTAAAGTTAAAGCATG
>NZ_JAAHGU010000104.1:0-26268 GCF_010692685.1 Okeania sp. SIO2F5
GCAAAAGCTTGGCCAAAAATTTTGTTTGCGCAGCATTCCGCAGGAAAAGAACCTTAGAAAATGCCACAGCCAAGGTCAATCTTTGTTTTGTGAGACTGCTGCTTAAGAGATTGGCGATCGCCTGATTATTGAAAAAAAAGATACCATCAGGGTTCTATAGAAGCACCCCAAGGAAACATCACCAGCAGCGATATTTACTCCTTTGCCGATGCAGACGGAGGCCAAATATTCCTCAAAGCTGGAGGCAACATTAATATCAGTCAAAACAGCAATATTATCTCAGCGTCAGAACCTCCAGATAACAGCGACATTAACAACCAAGGTCAAGGAGGAGATATTATTCTCGAAGCAAGCAACAATATTAATACAGCAACAGCGAGAATATATTCCGGAGCAGATATTGGCGACACAGGCAAAATTGATATTATTGCGGATAGCGCAATAGAAACAGGTCAAATAGAGCTAGCATCAGGTTTTGTCAGACAACAACAACCAGTAAACGACAACTTTACTCTCATACCCGTACCTCAAGGAGAAGCAACCAGGGGAGTAGCAGGAAATATCACCATCACCAGTAACAATGGCGCAATAGATACCACCGCTGGAGTGATCAATTCTCGTTCTCCAGATGGTTCCGGCAATATTACTCTCAACGCTAGAGAAAATATTACTATCGGTCTACTAACAGCTAGCGCTCTTAACCCAGAAAAACCAACTACAGGAGGAGATATTACGATCGCCAGTCAAACTGGAGAAATAAATGCCACAACAGCTATAGAAACTTTTTCAGAAAGAGGTACTGCTGGAAATGTGACTATTATGGCAGAGGAACAGATTCATCTAGAAAATATTCGATCTCAGGGAGCAGAAGGAGGAGGGGATATTACTATAGACAGTCGCAGTGAAAATAGTATAGATGCTCAAGGAGAATTAAATACTTTTTCCACAGAAGGAATAGCGGGAAATGTCACTCTTACATCTCCTGGAAATATAACTATTAGTGGCATTCGCTCAGAAGGAAGGGAACAAGGAGGTGAAATTACAGTAGAAAGTGAAATAGGTAATATTAATTCCACAGGTGGAAATATAGACTCTTTTTCAGAACAAGGAATAGGCGGAAACGTCACACTTACTGCTCCTGAAAGCGTTAATTTAGCAAATGTCTCATCCTTTGGAGCAACAGAAAGTGGAGACTTAATCATTCAGAGTAGCACAGCTACAGTAAATACAGGTAACGTTACCACACAAGCACCAGCAGGAAGTAGTGGCAGTATAGTTATTAACGGAGAGGAAGTAGGTACAGGAGACTTAACTTCTATCGGTACAACGAGTGCAGGTGCAATAAATGTGGAAGCTACAGATGGCTCTATTACAACTTATGATATTGAAATTAGCTCTGATGGGACAATAGGAAATTTAATACTCAGAGCAACGGAGGATGTTAATACTGGAGATATTGATCAGAATGCAGGAGATGGAGATGCAAATATTAATATTGATTCTGAAGGAGACCAGAATATAGGAGATATTAATCAAAATGCAGAGAATGATACTAACAATATTCAAATCGCAGAGGGAGATATTAATACTGGAGATATTAATCAAAATGCTGGTAATGATGCTAATAATATTCAAACCGCAGAGGGAGATATTAATACTGGAGATATTAATCAAAATGCTGGTAATGATGCTAATAATATTCAAATTGCAGAAGGTAATCAAAATCTGGGGAATGTAACTCAAAATGCTGGTAATGATGCTAATAATATTCAAATTGCAGAAGGTAATCAAAATCTGGGGAATGTAACTCAAAATGCTGGTAACGATGCCACTAATATTCAAATTGCAGAAGGTAATCAAAATCTGGGGAATGTAACTCAAAATGCTGGGAATGAATCTATCAATATTCAGAATAATGGAACTAATCAAAATATTGGTAATACAACTCAAAATGTTGGGAATGAATCTATCAATATTCAGAATAATGGAACTAATCAAAATATAGCAGAAACTTCTGAACCTCCTAATAACAATGCCCCGATTAATAATCCTCTTATTTATGGAGACAATACGAATAATTCCAATATTTTAAATACTCCCACAAATTCTTTAGATACAAACACTTTAGAAACCCCTTCTACTTCCAATTTAATTTCAACTACCACCCCTAGTAACAACGACAAAACAACAAATACTGCCACTGCTAAAGAGCAAACTGAAGAATCTATCAACAACACCACCGACACTCAAAAAATATTAAATATCATCGATAATATTAATACCAATACCCTGACAGTAACCACAGGTTCAGACAAAATAGTAACAATGTTAGAACAACAGCGCATCAACGAATATTCAGATTACTTCGGAGAAGATTTTGACGAAAAATTACTTTTCACACAAAATGTCCGAGATATTTTAACAGATATAGCAAATCAAACAGGAAAAGAATCTGCTGTTGTTTATATCAATGCTTACTCAGACCAATTACAGATAATCTTATTTACCAAAGAAGGTCAACCAATTCTCAAAACAATTTCTACAGCAAATCGCGATAAATTAAAACTAGCCACCATAGAATTAATGCTAGAAATCACCGATCCTCAACAACGCCAAACCACAAGTTATTTACCAGCATCTCAACAATTATATCAATTATTAATAGCCCCCATTACTGCCGAATTAGAAGCAGCAAATATTGATACAATTTTATTTAGTCTGGATGTAGGATTTCGTTTATTACCTTTAGCAGCTTTACATGATGGAAAACAATTTTTAATAGAAAAATACAGCATTAGTACTATTCCCAGTGTCAGTTTAATGGATGGTCGTTATAATTCTGTTCATAATACTACTTTATTGGCTATGGGAGCGAGTGAATTTACAGACCAAAATCCCTTATATGCTGTACCTGTGGAGTTAGAAACTATTTCTCAAAATTTATGGCAGGGTAATATGTTTCTCAATGAAGAATTTACTCTAAAAAACTTAATTAATCAACGTCAAAATTATCCTGATCCGATTATTCATTTGGCTACTCATGCTCAATTTAATAGTGGAAATGTGAGTAATTCATATATTCAGTTGTGGGGTGAAAAATTGCGATTAAATCAAGTCAGAAAGTTAGGTTGGAGTCAGCCACCAGTGGAATTATTAGTATTGTCAGTATTGTCCGCTTGTCAAACCGCAGTAGGGAATAAAGAAGCAGAATTAGGTTTTGCTGGTTTTGCAGTGGCAACGGGAGTTAAGTCAGTATTGGCAAGTTTATGGTTGGTTAGCGATGAGGGAACATTAGGGTTAATGACAGAATTTTATTCTCATTTAGGTAATCTCAATATTAAGGCAGAAGTGTTGCGACAGACCCAGTTGGCAATGTTGAAAGGTAAAGTTGCGATCGAAGATGGAATTTTGAAGGGGTCTGGTAGTCGTGGGGAACTGCCTTTACCTCCTGAGTTGGCACATCAGAAAAATCCAAATTTTTCGCATCCTTATTATTGGGCAGGGTTTACCATGGTTGGTAGTCCCTGGTAATATAGCAGAAGGAGTACAACATAAATGTTATAGCCTCACCATAAGACTTCTAAGTCTCGGTCAAATGTCTGATTTATCCTGACTCCTCTGTCATTTATTTATCACTAACCGGACATGATATAGCACGCCCTGCTACCGGATTTAATATAATTCATTGCTTGACATATCAATTTTTTTTGTTATATTTACATTATCTAAGAATATTAACCTTTTTTAATGACAGGATAAACAAACTGTAAAAATCCTGATATTAATCTTATGAGTCCAAATTTACCGCAAGTCAATAAATCTGCCGTACAAGCAGGTGGTCAACTTAGCTTCTTTGAAAAATATCTCACTGTTTGGGTAGCTTTGTGCATTGTCATAGGTATTGCCCTAGGGAAAATATTTCCCGGTGTTGCCAGTGCATTAGATGGCATGAGTATTTATCAAGTATCTATCCCCATCGCCATTTGTCTATTTTTTATGATGTATCCCATCATGGTAAAAATAGACTTTACCCAAACTAGAAATGCAGCTCGCGCTCCCAAACCTGTAATCTTAACATTAGTCGTTAACTGGGTAATTAAACCTTTTACCATGGTAGCGTTTGCACAAATTTTCCTCGGTTGGCTATTTCGCCCACTATTAACAGTTACAGAAATATTGCGCGGTACAGAAGTAGCATTGGCAGACTCCTACATCGCTGGAACAATATTACTTGGTATCGCTCCCTGTACGGCAATGGTATTAATGTGGGGTTATCTTTCCTACAGCAACCAGGGACATACATTAGTAATGGTAGCGATTAATTCCTTGACAATGTTGTTTTTGTATGCTCCACTAGGACGGTGGTTACTGTCAGCTAATAATTTAACTGTGCCTTGGGAAACTATTGTTTTATCGGTGCTAATTTATGTGGGTTTACCTCTAGCAGCAGGAATGTATAGTCGTTACTGGATTTTCAAAAATAAAGGAAAAGCATGGTTTGAACGTAAGTTTATCAGGTATTTAAGTCCGGTTTCTACTGCTGCTTTGTTGATAACTTTAGTTTTATTGTTTGCTTTTAAGGGAGAATTAATTGTAGAAAATCCTGTTCATATTTTGTTGATAGCAGTACCACTATTTCTCCAGACTAATTTTATTTTTTTGATTACTTATGTAGCAGCTTTAAAAATGAAATTACATTATGAAGATGCCGCTCCTGCTGCTTTAATTGGAGCTAGTAATCATTTTGAAGTAGCGATCGCCACTGCAGTTACTTTGTTTGGCTTAAATTCTGGGGCAGCTTTAGCAACAGTAGTGGGAGTCTTAATAGAAGTACCAGTCATGTTGATGTTGGTAGAATTTTGTAAACGTACAGCTTTTTGGTTTCCTCGCCAACCAGAAAAGGCAACTTTATTAGATCCTCGTTGTTTAAATTGTTAGATAGGGAAAAAATTATGTCCACTCTTAAAACTCACATTGCTCTAATCGCAACCAACTTAGAAAAGTCTGTAGAATTTTACCAAGCTTTATTTGGAGTAGCACCAGTTAAGTATAAGTCAGATTACGCAAAATTTGATATTGCTAACCCGCCTCTAAATCTTACCCTTAATTTAGAAGAAAATGTAGAACCAGGTGGGAATTTATCCCACTTAGGAATACAAGTTAGCACTTCTGAGGAAGTGGCAACAGCCATTGAAAGATTTAAAGTGGCCGGACTATCATTATTTGAGGAACATCAAACAGACTGCTGTTATGCACTTCAAGATAAAGTTTGGGTAACAGACCCTGATGGTAACCGCTGGGAGGTTTTTGTAGTCAAAGTGGCAGATACGGCACCAGAGAAAAATATAGTTGCGACTTCTGGCCAAACTCAGTAATATCATGTCCGGTTAAACAGTGATCAATAAATAACTACGGAGGAGTCAGGAGTCAGGAGTCAGGAGGGAAGAAAGAAGGAAGAAGCAAGAAAAAAGAGGAGGAAAAGGAGAAAGTTTTTTTATAACTAATTATCCGGACATGATATAAAATCTACTTCTTTGTTGTCGGTAAAATCAAATTCTGCTTAAACAAGAAGATGAAACAGGTAATGTTTGTGTGCAAGAAAAATTCTGTTGGTTCCCAAATGGCAGAAGCATTTGCTCGCTCTTTAGCTCCAGATGAAAAATTTATATTTGTGAGTGCAGGGTGAGAAAAGAGTTCCGTTCATCCACTAACTATTAAGCAGAAAGTTTTTTGTTTAGCTGGCCCATAACTTTCCTGTCAGAATGCTTGTGCAAACGTTAACGCTTTCGCTTTAGCTTTCGTTTTCGCTTGAGCTTCGCGACATGTAACGCAAAATGCAAGGTGTAAGTGGAACTGAGTTCTATCGCGCTCTTACCCGGAGATGATATCATACCTCAAATCACCAATGCCACATTTTGCAGTAAAGAAGACAGATGTCATCATCAAAACTTTTCATACAATAGACTTGTCGCTTTATAACTATAAAAAACTGCTAAACCCTTATCATGTAAGGATTTTAGCAATTTCCAGTGCAAAAGTTATGGAATTACTACTGTGTCTTGATTTGAGCGATTTTTTCCATCTATTTAGCGACAACTCTAATATCAGTAAACCAAATTTAGTTTAAATATCTTACAGGAAAAAATCAGGAGTTATTTTGATGAAACGAGTAATGTTTGTCTGCAAGAAAAATTATGCCCGTTCCCAGATGGCAGAAGCATTTGCCAAAAGACTTGGCAAGGATAAAATTTCCGTTACCAGTTCTGGTTTGGAAGCTAGTCAGGTTAACCCCCATGCTATTCAGGCAATGTCTGACATTTGTATTGATATCAGCGATCAAACTTCTAAAGCATTTAGTAATTTTCAACCACAAGACTTTGATGTGGTGATTTCATTATGTGGGTGTGGTGTCAATTTACCGCCAGAATGCTTGACACGAGAAGTATTTGAAGATTGGCAACTAGAGGACTTGGCAGAAAAACCAGAAATTTTTCCGCAGGTTAGAGATGATATTCAGGAAAGAGTAGGAAACTTAATTGATAAATTGAGTAGTTAAATCAGGACTTATATCATGTCCGGATGAACAGTTATAAATAATTAGGGAGTCCTCAGGAGTCAGGAGTCAGGAGGGAAGAAAGAAGGAAGAAGCAAGAAAAAATAGGAGGAAAAGGAGAAAGTTTTTTTTATCACTAATTAGGGCTAGCTGATTAAATCTAAAAGCATTGACATATAAAGACAAGTGCCTTTTTGGGGTCGAAAAAAGTATCTGGTTTTCAGCCCTTCATGCTCATGCATGGAGCGTATTTTAGGCTCATAGTTGGGCAGAACAATCTTGGGACAATTCTTACTCCTACCTCCTCGCTCCCGACCCATTTCTCCTGTCTCCTGTCTCCTACCCCTAATATCTGTACTAACTATCCAACAAATGAGAAATTGTCAGCATCAACTACAGGTGCATTGTCTAAGGTGACAAATACACCTCCACTACCTAAACCAGCATCGTTACCATTTTGGTTATAGAATAAATTACCATTATTTGTATTGTAAACAATGACAGCATCCTCTGTCGCAGCATCACTATCACTGGTAACAGTGGCAAATACATCATCAAAACTATCCTCACTATCAATAGCAGTGAAAGTTGTCCTGTTGATGACAATGATATCTCGCTCTATATCAAAATCAGTAATCCTATCTTCTCCAAAATCATCTTGGTCATAAACTTGAGTTGTATTAAAGATAAAGCGGTCAATTTCAATACTAATCTGCTGCATGTGGGTGAGCAGAATTATTTTATTAATACCTGTGGCAGTTAATTCATCTACTGTTTCTTGAATGATTCCAGCTAAAGCTTCAATATCATCGCTGTCTGAGGGAGAAACAACTATATCGCTAGTGGAAGTAATGGTAGGTAAGGCAGGAGTGGTTGCACCGACTATACCTATTTCTTCCCCACCTACTTCAATGACAACGCTCCCAGAAATTGTATTAGGTTGGGGTGCTCCACCATCTGGCACAACAAAACCAGCAAGATTTGGATCGGGAGCAAAATCAATATTGGTGCTGAGGTAGGGAAACTGAGTACCTTGATAGCCATCGTCATCAATGCCCGGTCCAGTGATGTCAGAGTTACTTGCAATAAGATTACCAAAGGTTTCTGTTCCCAGGTCTAATTCATGATTACCAACAGCAACTGCTTGAAACCCCAGAGCATTGTTAATTAAAATATCACCAATGCCTGGTTCGCCATAAATTTCGTCACTAGCATTGAAAAAAGGTCCGGCAATAAAAATGTCTCCAGAAGATAATTTTAAGGTATTATCAAAATCATCTTCGAGAGCATTCATAACTGCGGAAAAATTAACAGCATCTTCGATCGCTGGAATACCTGCTTCTTGATCGGCAGCATGAAGAATTTGCAGTTGAATTGGCTCCATATAGCTTTCTAATTAAATTTAATAATTCTTCTAAGTCATCATATCCCCATAAAATTAAGTAATTTTTAACAAAAGTTTGGCATTAGATTAAGTATAGTTTAAGTAAAAAAACACACTCTTTGATAAAAATGTTAATATTTTTAAGTAGGTTCATTTTAGTTATCAGTTATCAGTTATCAGTTATCAGTACCTCCTACTGAAGTTGATTTTTTTATCCCTTTAAAAGGGGAGGCTTGAGACCTTACTTTTTGGTCAATAATTACTCTAATTATTCTTGGTAACAAAGATATGAAACGACGTAATTTTATAGGCTATATCGTACTATTTATTACAAGTTGTACTGCTACAACGAATAATACTAATAACTCACAAATACCAAAAAAACTACGATTTGCAGTAACAGATGTTATTAATGAAGAGAAACTGCGGCGTGATTATGAACCGTTTCGTGCTGCTTTAGAAGAAGTATTGGCAACAAAAATTGAGTTTTTTCCAGTTGAGAGTTTTGCCATGGCCGCCGCCGCTTTACAGTTGAATCAAGTAGATTTGTTACTTGCTGGGCCTTCAGAATATGTTGTAATTAATGCTCGGACAAATGCTATACCTGTAATTGGAGTGACTCGCCCTAATTATCGTGCTGTAATTGCTGTTCCTGCTGGTAGTCCAATTAAATCTGCTGCCCAACTGCAAGGTAAAATTTTAGCATTGTCAGATATTGGTTCTACAAGCGGTCATCTCGGACCAACAAAACTACTGATGGACGCAGGATTAAATCCTAATTCCGATCTCAAAATCCTGATGTTGGGGGATGAGGGCAGTCTGACAGATTTTAAACAAGGAAAAGTTGATGCCTGGGGAGGATCTGCTATAGACTATCAGTATCTACTGCAAACAGAGGGTTTATCAGAAAAGGACTTTCCTATAATTGCTAAAACTACTTTGCTTCCTAGTGATGTAATTATTGCTAGCAGCAACCTAGATTTTCAACTGATTCAAGAGTATCAAGCTCGTATTCTTAATAGTCAAGAGAAATTAATTGCAGCTTTAGTAGAGGGAGAATCTACAAAAAAGTATCATGGTTCTAGTTTAGTAGCTGCTAATGACGCTAATTATGATATTATTCGTGATGTTTATCAAGTGATGGGAGAAGGTGATTTAATAGCACCCTAATCTACAATTGTCGATTCAATAAGCTAATTTTTTTATTAGGGATTTTTATACAACACTCAAGAGATTGCAATCAACAGAAAATTAATAGCTATGTTGAATTAGACATCTCCAGAAAAGAGGCAGTAGGCAGCTTTGCTGTAGGCAGTAGGGAACCCACCCCTCGCCCCTCCCCCTCCCAGGAGGGGAAAGAATTGATATATCTAGTGTGATAATTGATTTTATTTTTTATAATAGGAGATGTCTATTAGAGTTGTCGCTTTATAAGTTAAAAAAATCCCAAAAACCTTGTTTTGTAAGGATTGTAGCTATTGGATGGCAAAAATGCTTGGAATTATTGCTCTGTCTAGGTTAGAGTGATTTTTTCCCTTTATTTAGCGACAACTCTATTAAAAATAACTCAATATTTAAGCAGGGAAAAGGCATAAACAAATAGATATACAAAGTATTTATGGTTGATTAATTCCAGTAACAGCACCTCTTAAAATATTATTTTAAGTGTTTAGGTGTAGGGTGAGTTTTGCTCGCGCACAAATGTTTGCGTTTTGCTAGCGCACAAATGTTTGCGCAGCATGACCTAGGAGAAAGGTGGCAATATTTATGCTGAGGAACTAAACTCTTAACTGTTCGCTGTAACTCACCGAATATACCGAAAATCTGCGTTGGTAAAGCGCGTGTATGATATTCATCTTAATTCTTTAGGAGTCAACCCACCCCTCGCCCCTCCCCCTCCCAGGAGCGGAAGTTAGGAGGACATCCTCAGGAGGGCAGAAAGAATCAGAAACCCCGAGTAGAAGGAAAAAGTTTTTTGGTGGTGTAAAGGTCACAGAGTTCTATCGCGCTCTTATCTGGACATGATATCATACCTCTTTTCACCAACGCCCGAAAATCAAGCACTCTAGCTGTCTTAATCTTTACTTTATAAACACTCTCTTATTATTGACTTTTTTTTAATTGGAATAAATAGCCAAATATCAAAAAAATCATGTACTACTTTGGCAGATAATACGCTGTAATATTTCTCATTTTTTAATGATTTATTGACTGTGCAGAATAATGGCTAAAATCATATTTATGCAATCTGAAAAAAACTAAAAATTTCCAATATATAGAAGTTCCTTCTTCTATGGCACAAAAAAATCAAAATAGTATGTTCAAATTTTTGATTAAGTTGAAGATAAAAAATAAATTAATTAGGATAGCTAATTTATTCAATGGTTTGAGTATTGCTCAAAAATTTGGTTATAGCTATGCTATGGCAATAAGTGTTGCTGTAATTGGAATTACTTTAGGGTTAGTTATTTCAGAAGAATATGAAAGACGAGTGCTACAAAAACTATATGTTGCAGATAAGCATAGCCATCTTCTCAATGATATGGAAAAAGCTGTTTTAGGGATGCGGTCTCATCCACAAAATTTAGTTCCGGCATTAGCTAAAAAAATTTGGTTCGATTTTGAAAAAGCAAAATTTCTAGGATATGTTAATAAAGTTAGGGAAAATTTAGAAGAACTTACTATTTTTATAGATAACCATCCTCAGGATCTAGCTATAGACACAAAGGAATATAGGCAACTATTAAAATCATATAAAGCGGCAACAAATTCATATTTTAATTATATCAATAATCTTTGGAAACAAATAGATATTCCTAACTTAAAGCAAGAGGAAATTCTACAAGCACAGCAGATGATTATTACTTCATTGAGTAAAAATAAAGCTACTCAAATATACCGAAAATTCGATCGCCTTTCACAAGAACTAATTGCTATTGTGAAAGTAGCAGAAGCTCAAGATTATGAGGCTCATGCTGCCTTAAAAACGGTAACTCAGCTACAAAAAAAAATTATTATTATTAGTGTTTTAACTTCTCTAGGAATAGCGACGTTTTTAGCGATTTATATAAGTCGTTTAATTGCTAATCCTATCAAACAACTCGCTGAAGTTGCTCAACAAGTAACAAAGGAATCTAATTTTCAATTACAAGCTACTGTAAATACAAAAGATGAAGTTGGATTATTAGCTACTTCTTTAAATCAACTTATTTTATGGGTAGGAGAGTACACTCATCAGCTAGAAATGTCTCACAAAACTCTAGAAAATCGTGTGGAAGAACGTACTATTGAACTTACTAAAGCACTTCAACAACTTAAACAAGCTCAATCTCAACTTGTTCAAACAGAAAAAATGTCTAGTTTAGGAAAAATGGTAGGTGGAGTTGCCCATGAAATTAATAACCCAGTTAGCTTCATTTATGGTAATACTGATTATGCGAAACAATATGTTCGTGATTTATTACAGTTAATAGATTTATATCAGCAGCATTATCCTCAACCAAAACCAGAAATTCAAGAGTATATTGAGGAAATTGACCTAGATTTTTTAGCTGAAGATTTTGTAAAAGTTTTATCTTCAATGAAAAATGGGGCAGAAAGAATTAAGCAAATTGTTCAATCTTTAAGAAATTTTTCTCGTCTTGATGAGTCAGAAATTAAATTTGTTAATCTCGAAGAAGGGATTGAAGATACTCTTGTTATTTTAAATCATCAAATTCAGCACATAAAAGTAATTAAAAACTATGGAAATTTATCTTTAGTTGAATGTTATGCTGCTCAAATAAATCAAGTATTTTTAGATATTATTTTTAATGCTATTGATGCAATCAATGAATCAGAATCTAAATTTCAAGATCATCAACTAGATTTTGTTCCTACTTTAAAAATTCAGACTGAAAAAATAGAGAGCGATCGAGTTAAAATTAGTTTTTGGAATAACGGTCTAATAATACCAGCAAAAATTATAGAAAAATTATTTGACCCATTTTTTACGACAAAACCTGTTGGTCAAGGTACGGGTCTAGGATTAACCAATTGTTATCAGATTATTCAACAGCATTGTGGTCAAATTGAAGTGATTTCTAATTCTGAGCAAGGAACAGAATTTACTATTACTTTGCCGACTAAAATGTCCGATCAAACAAGGAGTCAGGAGACAGCAATTCTGGAGACAGAATCAATATAAATACTTATTTATCATCAGAAATATATCTTTTTACTGAAATTTAACCTGAATTTATTGAAAATTTAACTAAAATATGTTAAGTTTATATATAGAATTAAATCTGGTTGAACAACCTCACTTCAATTTAGTAGTCAGTAGAGGATGCTAAACTCTTAAACGTTTACTATTCCATATCGGTCTCCCATTTGATCTATATACAATTAAACGGATTTGATATAATTAGTAAATATTCATTAATTTAGCAATGACATTTGTATAAAATTTTGCGTTCAATTGTGAATGTTTATCTAGGTTCTATATTAATTAGAGAATACTCAAATTTACTTACAGTCAACAAAAGTTATTTATTCTAAGGCAGGTAAAATGTTACAAACTAATTGCAAAAATTCTAAATTTAAGCAAGTGACGATCAATAGAACTTGTAACCATACATTCTCAGTTGCAATTAGAAACCCTAGATCTGGGCACAACTACAATTCATCTGTTTGTCATACATCTTTTCCTAGTTTAGTTTCTGCATTTAAAACCTCCAATCTGAAAACAGACATTGGAGCAACAGTTGTCGAAGAAGTATGATCTATATTCATTATTCATTAGCAAGAAGGAAAAATTTTCGTTGTCTGAGTTTTAAGCTGTTGATATGTTCGCGCCCTTTCCTTCCACTGGTATACTCAATAGACATCTCCTCCAAAAGAGGGAGTAGGCAGCTTTGCTGTAGGCAGTAGGGAACCCACCCCTCGCCCCTCCCCCTCCCAGGAGGGGAAATAATTGATATATCTAGTGTGATAATTGATTTAATTTTTGATTTTTACCAGATGTCTAATGAATATGATTAAAACTGGTATAATTATCGTTGTGTCAAATCATCTAACTTGAAGCGTTATTTAATTAAATTATGAACTTAACAAAATAGTTTGGCAGCCTATTTTTTCTTCATCTTTTTGCTAACACCCAAAGCACCTAAAGCTAACAATGCTCCTAATGCTGTAGGTTCGGGAGTTGCTACAGGAGCATCATGTTCCACAATGAGGTCAACCTCGAACAATGCCCCACCAAATCCTTCAGCGAAACCTTCTGCAAAAGTTGGATCGATAGAAAACGCTAAGGTAACAGAATCATCTGTGTGAGAAACGGAAACAAAATCCTCAAATGTAGCGAAACCTTCTCCGAAACCTTCTGCAAAATCTAAAAAACCTCCTTGGGCGAAACCTACTCCAAATAGATCAACACCAACAATTCTTCCTGTCGGATAGTCAACCCAATTCAAATCATTTAAAGTCACTTCCCAAGTAAATGGCTGTATTTCTTCTTCAAATTCAAGATTCCAAGCAAAACCGAAGCCACCTTGAAATGAAGAATCTTCGACATTAATGCCACCTATAGCAAACAAACCACCTTCACCAAAATCTCCTTCAGCAACGCCGAAAAAAGGGAACTCGATACCTTCAGGAAAGTTACCAGAAACGATACCTTCAAGAAAGTTACCAGAAACGATACCTTCAAGAAGGTTACCAGAAAAAGGTTCGACAGTTGCTTGTGAACCCCCTGGTATCAAAACAAAATCTGGAGCTTCACCATTAAGCTCAATTTCCAAGTTTACCTGATCTCCAATCAAAGATGCTTGAGCCGGAACTTGTCCTAATAATCCTAAGCCTAATGCTAATGCAGTCATACCGCCAGCAGCTTTAGCAATCTGTTGAAATTTGTTACTCATAATTTTTCTCCAATGTTTTTAAGTTTGTACTAATTACAATAACTTGATTTTTTCTTAACAGCAAGGCTATTTTTCCTTCTTCATCAAATCTTCATTAAATCTATATAAGCTTCATGAAAACTTCATACATTCAGGATTAATATGGTTTAAAATTAGATAAATTGAATACTGTAAGTAAGTAGTTGAGGATAAATAAAGATATAAAAATGAGGCCAGAATGAAGTTTTAAATCTTATTTTTAACTTATTAAATTTTCATCACTATTTTACGGATAATAAAACCCACTTATCTATATAGCATAATAATTAGTAATGCATAGGTTGTACTTAAGAATGCTTTTATTATAAAAAATCACTAAAATAAGTGGGATATGATCAGGATTTAATATTAGTAAATACTAGAGCATAATTCTTGGAGTTTGCTAACGATGTTTGATAGTTATAAAGATATTTTCAATCAAAGAGGACTTTCGTATCATCAAGCCATGATGACCTATCCTTTGGCTAGAGCTGAAGAATTTAATCAAGTGTTAAAGCTAGCTAAAATTAAAGATGACAACGTAATTTGTGATGTGCCTTCAGGGGGTTGCTATCTGAGTAATTTTATACCTCGATGTGCCAAGTTAATTTCAATAGAAACTTCAGAAAAATTTATTGAATGTTCTCAAAAGAAAGACCACAACATTGCTCTAGTTTGTGAAAATATTAGTCACATTCCTTTGCTTTCAGAAAGTATTGATCGGGTGATTAGTTTAGCTGCTTTACATCATGTAGATGATAAGTTTGGTTTTTATCAAGAAGCTTACCGTTTACTTGCTCAAGGAGGAATTTGCTGTCTGGCAGATGTCAGGAAAGGCTCGAAAGTAGCTGACTTTTTAAATATCTTTGTTGATCGATACAACTCTATGGGGCATCAGGGTGCATTTTGGGACAAAAATACTGCCAATCAGTTAGAAACAGTAGGTTTTCAAGTGCTTGTTCATCAAGCAATTTCCTTTGATTGGCAGTTTGATAGCTTAGAAGATATGGTGAACTTCTGTAAGTTACTGTTTGGTATTGACAAAACTGACAACTCCAAAATTTTAGAGGGAATTGAACAATATCTGGGCTATCGCATTGAAGAGAATCACTATTATCTGTGTTGGGAATTAGAATTTTTCCAAGCTCTCAAATCAGGAATTTAATGCTCTCCCTGCTAGATTAATAAAAACTAATAAAACAAAACCAACAATTCTTTAATTAAATATGCCAATTCCTATTTCTGCGATCAAAGGAGTTATTTGGCCAGCCTTACCAAACCCTAACAATTCCTTGCTTTTGGCCTTGCAATATCAGTTAGAACAAACTCAATGGTGGTCTCCTGAAGAAATCCAAAAGTGGCAGATGTTCCAACTCACAGCACTCCTTGCCCATGCTGATCACACTGTTCCCTTCTATCGTCAACGACTGGGTGTTTTACTCGAAGTACGCGATCGTTTCCTCAACTATAGTGACCTACAGCAGATTCCGATTCTGACTCGTCAGGATATTCAACAGCAAAGCAAGGAGATGATTAGCACTGCCTTACCCAAAGAACATTTGCCTACTTCAGAAAGTCAAACTTCTGGCTCTACAGGGCGACCAATTACTTTTCAAACAACCAAAATAAAAGGAATTTTTTACCGAGCATTAAATCTTCGCAGTCATCTATGGCATCAGCGTAACTTTTCGGCAAAAGTAGCAGCTATTCGAGTGCCTCGCTCTAAATTACGACAGTCTAAGCAAAAACAAGAGGGTAAGAAAATTTGGGCTGATGCTTTTCCCAGTGGTGCACTCGTAGAATTGGATAGTGGTAAAACAATTGCAGAACAGTTAGCTTGGTTAGAAAAGGAAAATCCCGAGCATATACTAACTTACCCTTCTAATCTCCTAGCTTTAGCAAAACAAGCCAAGAAGAAAGGAATAAAGATACCAAATCTTCAAGCTCTCAGCACATTTGGAGAAGTTGTTACCCCGGAAATACGTCAGGTTTGTCAAGCTGTCTGGAACATTTCCATTGTTGATATCTATAGCTGTCAGGAAATTGGTCTGATTGCTCTGCAGTGTCCCAAACACGAACACTATCATATTCAGTCTGAAAGCGTGATCGTAGAAATTTTAGACGAAAATGACCAACCTTGTGCTCCTGGTCAAATTGGGCGGGTAGTACTAACGGATCTTCATAACTATGCCATGCCCTTTATTCGTTACGAAATTGGAGATTATGCAGAAATGGGTGAATATTGTTCCTGTGGCCGAAAACTACCAGTGTTGCGACGAATATTAGGACGAAGCCGTAATCTACTGGTTTTGCCATCGGGGGATCTTATTTGGCCTTCATATATACTCAGTAATTGGGCTAAATTAGGTCCTATTCTCCAGATTCAGGTTATACAGAGAAGTGTGGAAGTTATTGAAGTTCGGATGGTGCTTTCCAGAGCAATAACTGAGAATGAGGAAGCAATTCTCCATCAACACATTTGCGCAGATTTAAAAAATCAATTCCAAGTCAAGCTTTTGTATGTTGATGAAATTCTTAGAGCTGCTAACGGTAAATATGAAGATTTTATTTCAGAAGTAGTGGTTTGATTTTAGGTGATGATCGAGGCTTTGTTGCATACAGGATGATTAGACATCAGGCAACAGGCAACAGGCAACAGGCAACAGAGAATTAATAAGCTGTACTTCACGCTTCCTAAAAAGTGCTGTAACCATTCTATAACTGTTTAACCGGACTTAATATCATGGGTAAGTCCTAAAATTGCCAAAGAAAAACTACCTGCACTTTATTCATCTGGCGTTGGTGAAAAGAGGTATGATATCATGTCCTGATAAGAGTTCGATAGAACTCCGTAACCTTTACGCGACCAAAAAACTTTCTCCTTCTACATCCTGTTTCTGATTCTTTATTCCCTCCTGACTCGGTCTGACTGACTTCCCCTCCTGGGAGGGTTAGGAGTGGGTTGACTCCTAAGTAATTAAAATTAATATCATACACGCGCTTCACCAACGCCATTCATCTCAACTAAGCAACAATACTATTTCCATTCATCCCAAGTATTATTAAAAATAGAAGTTTCAGGAAAAGCTGTGGGATTACCATTTTCTTGTAAGCGACCTTGTAAAACCTCCAATTCCCATTCCTTAGAAGGCATATCATCAATCAATTCATAAGGAAAAATACCCCTTTCTAAAGCAAAATCAATTGTTGTACCAGCAGCAGCACCAGCAGACCATTCAAAAGAATGAACCCGATAAGCAGCAGCAGCAATATAACTTGTAGCAATAGTCTTCCCCGCTACCAACAAATTATCAATTTGCTGAGGGATCATTGCCCGTAAAGGAATTTGAAAAGGATAAGCAGAACCTTGACCCCTCCTAATACCTGCTCGTTCAGAATTACCAGGTGCTTCTGCCGGACTTTTTGTCATGCAGGGATGAAAATCAATTGCATAATGACCAATACCCACACTATCAGGAAAAACAGTCGCCCGAGCGCGTTGAGGCATTTCTGCCATTGAGTTAATTTGTGCATCTGGAGGTACAAAAGCAGAAACAGCTCCCCACAAATAATGTAATGTATCCGGTGCTAAATTTTGCAGATAAAAATTATCCCGAAAATTCTTTTTAGCAATATCAACCTCTGCTACCGCAAAACCTTCTGGATAAGTCTTCCCTGGACGACCAATAATACGTCTTCCCTCTCGCATATAAGGATATTTTGACAACCCGTGAGCTGTTCCCATCGGTGCATCAAACCCACTCAAAAAACGATTATTGGGATGTTTTTCTTTTACCCCTGCTCCCAATTGAGAGTCAGTAGTTCCCTCAACCAACCAATGGAAATAACCGAGAGCATTTTCCTCACCTCGACGGAGGGTTTCCGCACGCAAACCACCCATCCAACCACCCGGTCGTAGTTGACCTGTAGCTTGCAGTTGGTTTCGACTGTAAATTAAGTTGTCATCGCGGTTTCCAGGGCGATAGTCATTACCCCAAGTCCAGTTTTGCATAGAAATATCGCCGGGAAAAATTGTTCGTTTTTTGTAATCTCCTGGTTGCGGTGCGTCTGGTTTCACTGACCAAATTTGACGATAGGTGAAAACTAGAGGAAAACTAGCTAATCTTGATAATTCATAACTATAGTAGGGAGCATACTGAGAATAAAAGGGTGGTTCCACATGGGTTTGAGGTGTTTCAGTTGCTTCCATGGCGAAGGTGTAGGTAAAACCTTGGGTGCAGTAGGAGTCTCTAGTGTCAACGGGGGATGAGGGGTCAAGATAGGTTTGTGGATCAATACCGAGACGATAGGGAACGTCTGCTAGGGCAATAATTTCTCCGGTTTCAGTTGCTTCGACAACATACCAGTCTGCACCACCTGTTTTTTCTGGGGAAGGTTGGGGTATAAATTGAATTATGGTTTTGTCGAAACGCGCTGAGTTTTGGTAACGGTAAGCATCTTCGATAACTTGAGACAGGGGTTCGGTGTTGATGGGTGGGGTGCCTGCTGCTGGTTGATGTTGGATAGCGATCGCTCTATTGATTTGATTATTGGAAATGTCTAACTCTTTCACAACAGTATTGGGAAACCATTTGAATGTTCCTCCACCTTTTTTGGCAGCATCTTGCAACATCTGAAATAGAATACCGTGACCATCGTAGGGCATAAAACAGGAGACGCTGACCCAACAACGACCGGGATTTAATCTACCGTATTTTTCCTCAATGCGTTCCCGTAATTCTAAGTAACCACGGGGATAAAATAGGAGACTGCGTTGAGTACCGCGTTCGTCGAGAGCGGATGTACCTTGGGAGGAAATTTGACCACCTACCCAGTCGGTAATTTCGGTGACACAAACGGTGCG
Source organism: Okeania sp. SIO2F5 (assembly GCF_010692685.1). Taxonomy (NCBI): domain Bacteria; kingdom Bacillati; phylum Cyanobacteriota; class Cyanophyceae; order Oscillatoriales; family Microcoleaceae; genus Okeania; species Okeania sp. SIO2F5. The sequence continues at coordinate 18,720 of NZ_JAAHGU010000104.1, forward strand.
TCCTGCTAATAATGATTCGTAGGCAGTTGCTGCTCCTGACAAACCGCCACCGATGATGAGTATTTCGCAGGTTTCTTCTTGGTCTGGGGTGCGGGGTGGCGCTGCTAACGCGGGGGCAATAGTTGGAGTTAGGGAAAATAAGCTGAGAATTAGACTAATTATTGGTTTGGTTTTTTTGAGCATAATTTAGGTGAAAAATTAAGGGTTAAAAGTTAAAATTATAAATTAATTTGAATAGATTTGATGGAGAATAAAGTGAAAATTAAGTATACCAGGAATTACACAAATTCACCTTGAAAACCCCATCTGTAGGGGCGAATGGCATTCGCCCTTGTTCAATATTATTCTTAGTCAGTTGTTTGAGAAAAGTTTTGTTTTGTCTAGCTTGTTTTTATATGTATCTATTCCATAAGGATAATCAAAAAGTTGAAGTAAGCATTTTAACAAATAGTTATGAGCAACAACAAAAACTTCTTGCATCATAATTTCTGTTAATTTTATGTTGTTTTCTTTCTTGGAAATTTTAGGATGAATCAGTAAATTTCTTACCTGCCCAATTATATTCACACTATCGAGTTCATTAGTTACCCAATTATTTTGCTTGGCTAGTTTAGTAATTTCCCAATTTTTATCAATTGGAAGTAGAGAAATATTAAGAGTTTTAAGTAATAGTCTAAGTTTGTCGTCAAAGGTTAATTTCTTAAACCCATCAGGACTAATATAGTTGTTACTGTTTAAATGTGTCCAGGCTAGTTTTTCTAAAGCAGAATGAACTAAAATAATAGAAGTATTATATCCATTTGTATGCTTAGAACTTTCTATATACCATTGAATAGAATTTTGAATTACTTCTTTCCATGTTTCATCTTGCCACTTCTTCATAAATCCGGAGAAAGCATCAATAATTTCTGTAGCATGCCGACTGAAAGAATAATAAAGAGACTGCCATGAATCAGCTTTAAGAGTTGGAGTACGCCATTCTTCTAAGATTTTATTTTCTTGTGCATCAAAGCCTAAAACGCAAAGAGGTGCTATCCAAATTCCTCTAAGAAAAGAAATGTAATAAATAAAGGCATTAATAATTTCATACCCTTCCTTTAAATCAAAAGTTTTACCATCTGAACGTTTAATTTGACAGATATGAGTAATGCCATATCCTCCTTCAGCTTCCAATTTTTTTTCAAAGTCCAAAGGATACTTTGATTGTGCTAAAACAATATGCCAATCACCATACTCGAAGATAACTTGTCTTTCTTTATCTTCAACATTATACTGAAAAATTTTGACAAATAAAAAATCAAAATTAGTTATATAAAAAGTTACTGATGAGAAATCATCTGTTCTACCTTGTATAAAAGGCTCCTTTAAATCGCCAGAAAATACTCTCTTCTCAGTTCCATTAATTATATAAATAGACGGGCATCGTAGCATAACTTTCATTCTAGGAACTAAGTTTATCTGAGTTAGTTTCAGTTCTATATTATCTAAATTTAATTTTATATTTTTACTAAAATATTCAACAGAATATTCAAATTTAACACTAATATATGGAGATGGATACCAAGAAATCTGAATCAAAGCTTGACCTCTAATGGTATTTTTTCCATCAGTTAATTCAGCAGAATCATCATATAGTGGTATTGGTTGACTGGGAAATTCCTGTTCTAATAATTTAGGCTTGGGTTGCGAAGTTGCCACAATAAATAATTAAGTCTCTACTACGTCCTACAATTATAATATATTTATCTTATTCAACAACTTAAACAACAGACTAAAAATTTTTAGTTAAACTATAATTTTAATACTATCATAAATGTAAATAATTGGGGACTCAAATATGACTAATAGGCATCTCTGAAAAATAAATAGATTTTGATAAAATGATAAAAATTGATATTATTGTTAGAAAATCAAAGAGGATTTAGAAGTCGCACCATGACGTCAACTAACCCCATTATCAAGGATATTAATCAAGTTTTGCTAAATCTTTCACCAGAAAAACAATAGGAATTGTTAAACTTTGTTTTTGTTATTCAAAGTCAGTCAAATACTCCAAATCCTGTATTGACAGAGCAAAAATCAAAAGCTGTTTTAGTTCAGGAACTGCAAGAGCTATTTAAAGAATTACAATCTGACCCTGAAATTCAGAAGATTACAGAGGAAGAAATCAAGGCAGAAATTGATGCTTACAGACAAGGTAAATGAAAGTCATTATTGATACAAATATTTTAGTTTATGCTGCTCTGAAAGACAGAAATCCGGAACAGGTTGTTCTATAGGTCGCATCAAAATGTGAGTGGATTACTTCTGCCGAAATTTTAGCAGAATATCAAGAGGTTTTACAACGCCAAAAGTTAAAAATAAGTCAGGCAAAACGGAAACAGTTTTTAACTCTAGTTGAAGCTTTAACTGTTAGTTTTGAAATTGATATAGTAGTTAATTTTCCCAGAGACAGAAAAGATGCTAAATTTCTTGCTTGTGCGCTTTCTGCTCAAGCTGACTATTTAATTACAGGAGATGCTGATTATTCAGAAGCACAATCTTTGATAGAGACTAAAATTATCTCTGTGGCTGAGTTTATTGATTTGTTTGGTATCACCAAAGTAGATGGGTTATGAACTTGACTTTTGTGAAGCAATATAATTCACAAAGTATAAATTAAAATTGTAATTTATAGGTTAAACTTTAGGAGCGATCGCTCTCACAAACAAATCTAATCAGGAACTAAAATATGACTAATCAGTCTGTCTTACCTAAAGAGAAAAAAAGTCAGAAACCAGGAATTAGACTAACAGGAAACCAAAAAAGTTGGCTCATATCTGCTCATGTTATTTCTGGAGCAATTTGGTTTGGCACCGTCCTTTCTATGCTAATTATGGTCATCAATAATTTTAATAGAAATAACGGTGATGAACTTTACGCAATTAACTCAGTTGTAAAATTATTAGATGACTGGGTAGTTGTTCCTGCTGCTAATATTACTTTACTGACTGGAGCTTTACTTTGCTGGTTAACAATTTGGGGATTTTTTAAATTTTATTGGGTAATTACTAAGTGGATTCTTACCAGTATATTAATTATTTCTGGAACATTTTGGTTAGGACCATGGACTAATGCAATGACAGCTATTTCTGATACGGAAAGATTACAAGCATTGAGCAATCCTCTTTTATGTTTGATGCTAAAGCCATAGTTATTGGTGCATCAATTCAAATTGTGAGTCTGATTTTTATCTTTATTATTTCCTTTTTGAAACCTTGGGGACGACTAGATATTAAACCTAAAGACCAGACCAAAACTTCAGCCACATAAATTAACTTTCACTATTCCAAAAAATAGCATTAGTTGGGGATTACCCCCAACAATTATTACTTATTTAAGTCTCATTATCCCAATGATTAATAAGATTTATATATTACAGCAGATTTGGTGGTATATGAGGTACAAATATTATATTAATGATAAAGTGCGGGCATCTTACCCGCCACAGATATATGGCGCTGTACGCAGGCAACAGGCAACAGGCAACAGCTCATCTGGGGCAATAAAAAACCTATAATATCAAATCCGCTCGGGTTCGGTATAAAAAAAATTTTCATCTTCATCCAAGAGCAAATGTTTCGCGCATTCTCTTCCCTCCTGACTCCTGACTTCCCCTCCACCGGAGGGGGAGGGGCGAGGGGTGGGTTGACTCGGTCCTCCTAGATTAACTATCTAATTACACCGGTGCTACCGGATTTGATATAATATAAGACTTTTAGCTATTGGACACCTCTTGTAATTTGTAAATATGCCAGCGCACATTGCTATATCTCACTGATATGAAAAATGCTGTCTGTAAGAATCGGAATTCAAACCATGTAGAGAAGGATATTTTTTCTCATATATAGTTGCTTTTACAGAATTTATTTAGGAATAGAAAAAGCCATCACATCTGGCAAAACTGCAATTCGGAATCTTTCCAAAAAATTCCATGTTGTCGCATAAGTGCAACGGTAAATAGTAACTCATATTCAGTATAACAGTTATAATTGCTCGTAGTTTTGCTCTATAGTCCTAAAGGGTTTAGCATCCTTTTATGGTTGTTAATGATAGTTGTGCGCCAGCAAACGGCCGTTTCCTCCGTGACATATTTGCGTAGCATTCCGCAGGAAAATGCCCCTACTACTAAATTGAAGTGAGGTTGTTCAACCAGATTTAATATCACTTAAGTTTTGCTGATCCAAAAGTGACATCAAATTTTTCACACCAGACCACAACATTTGGATAATATTGCCAATTTATTCCTTCTGGAATGTCATAAACTTGTTCTCCTGTAAAACTTTTTAAATCTCCCAAACGCACATAATTTTCTGTGGTATAACTTTCCGGACGATTTTCTTTATGTAATAACAATTTTACTGCCGGACCTTCAATGGCAGAAAAGTTTTCCGCTAACCGAACTTGAGTTTTACTACCTGCTTGAATAATTTCTGCTGTACCTTCGGTATCTTCCCCCGGAGTAATAGTTACAAATTCTCCAGAAGCTAAAACAGTATTTGTCTGAGCTAAAGTTGGATAATTAGAAATAGAAGCAACAATTATTTCTGGTGATAAAATTTGTGATTGTGCATCTGGACAAACTTGTTTTTCCCAATCACATTTATATAAATGTTTTTCTTGCCAACTTAGAGAAATTTCTAACAAATCCCGACTTCCTGTTATTCCTTGCCCTAAAAATACTAGAATCGCCAAACAGTTTAAAGCAGTATGAATTTTGCGCCATTTGTGAGTCCTATCTTTATATATTTCCGGCACAATAGCCAAAGAAAAAATCATCAATATTGAAGCTATTATACCATAATAAAAATGAGAAACTGCCCACTCATAGTCGCGTCGGAAAACACCATCTTGAAAACCTAAAATTACAATACCTGATCCGGTTAAGGTCGCAAATACTCCTCGCCATAATTTAGTTTTAGCTTGATAAAGAAATATTAGAGAAGCAACCGTAGTCATAAAGATGGTTACTATTAATATTGCTAGGGTCATATTTTCACTTTTAAAATCTTTAAAAATACCCTTAAAATATATTGAGTAAGCAATAGCAACTAAAGTTATTCCCACAACGGAACCCGTCAACAAATTACCTATTTTTCTATGTTCCAGTCCTACCACAAGAGGAATTTTACTTTTACTTTTATCCGCAGTTTGTAGCCTTCGTTGACGAGTCTGCCAAGCCAAGTTGAGAACTATACCAATGATTGGGAAAACCACCACAACTGCCAATGCTGGATGTATCAATCCCGCAATATCCTTTGCATTCATAATTTACCTCTCAGATATAACTTTACATATTATATTTAAGCAGGTTGAGTGTCGGTTAAATTATTTTTTGCTGAAAATTTTCTAAAAATTAGGTGTTAGGGGAATTTGGCAAGATTGAGAATAGTTGAAAGGTCTTAAATTCTATATCCTGGTATTAAAACTCTATTGTTACTGAAGCATTCTCAGAACTGAGAATTAGAGATGATCATTTCTAAAAAAAGAGTAAATTATGTGATAAATAAAAATGCAAAATATTGCTTTAAGTTCAGCAAGAATGAAACAAATAATTCTCTGAATAGAGCTTTTCAATTTACTGTAATAGATCGAGTTCTGTAGGTTAATCTATTAAAAAAGATAGTTGGTGTAATTCATTAGATCACTATTGCAAAATGAGGGTAATGAAAGTGCTATTCAGTTTGAGAAAGCCATCAACCAGGAGATAATTAAAACTGTAGACTTTGAAATCAAATACGCCCGGGTTCGGTATAAAAAAATGTTTCATTGTCAGCCATATCGCAAATCTTTCTACATTTTATTCCCTCCTGACTCCTAATTAACTAATCTAATTATACCAATGCTACCGGATTTGATATAAACTGACGATATTCACCTCCAAAAAGTCATTCTCTGAAAAGTTGGTGGGAAAATACTTCTGAGGACTCACTCATATCATGTCCGTTGGTATCGTTTGTGTAAAAGTTAGCGTGGATATCTACAGGAAATTTAAGTTTTTTTCTTGCTCAATTGCCTTCCTGTCTGTTGCCTGTTGCCAGATGAGCTGTTGCCTACCTTTGCTATACAATGCCGATGCTACCGGACATAATATCACGCATAACAACCAAATATAGTAGGGGTTAACGGCCGTTAACCCCTACAAATAGTGTATAATTCGTATGCGTGCGTAAGTCCTGATAAAAATCAACTAAACCAAACTAACCCACTAACAGTCAGAATTATTAGTACTAACGCCACCCAAACAAATTGATTATCTTTTGTGTTAACTTGACTAGGATCGACAACTTCTAACTTCAGAGTTTTTGGCTTCGGTGGCCGTGATTTCACTTGGGAAACCATAGTGCTACCTCGACGATCTTTAGCATCACTTTCAGATATTGCCCCCAAGTCAGGAATTTTAGTCATCCACTCTTGCCTGGTTCTCAGTACAGGTGCTTCGAGAATGGCTAATATACGTTTTGCTTGTTGGCGGGTTTCTAAACGAGGATGACGAGTTAGTTGTTTACAAAGGGCAGTTGCTTCTTGAATTTGGCCAGCCGCTTGATATGCTGTCACTAACCAGATTTGTACCTCTCCCCCAAATCTTGAATTAAGCTCAATATTGTCTTTAGCAGTTTCTAAATGTTGCACTGAATTACGGTATTGACCTCGCTCAAAGGCATATTTGCCAGCTTTATATTCAGTTTCAAATAATGTTAGGTTTTCTGAAGTCACAATCCCTGTTAATTAGTTTTTGATATATTTAAAATTAATCTTGGTTATTATATCAATTTTTTGATCGAAGAATTTTCAACCCACTGTGATTGTAGCAATTTACAAAAGTAATGCTAAACTTATCCTGCTGATATTTTAGCCTGATGGGGAAATAGAAAACTAAGTATAGCAAAGTTTTTGCTCATTGGTACTATAGAACCCCTAAACGGATCTATTTAAAAATAGAGAAGGAGATGGGGAGATGGGGAGATGGGGAGATGGGGAGATGGAGACCCACCCCTAACCCCTCCGGTGGAGGGGAATTTGGGGAGATGGGGAGATGGGGAGATGAGAGTATTTTTCTACCTGCAAGGGAAGCTACCAGGTTTGCTATTGGGCAACGCGGGGTCTCATCCACTTTTTCCCCATTCTCGTTCCTGAATTTCCACAACTTCCTCAGGCTGAGGACGGAAGCCAAAAGCACATACCGCGTCCAAAGATACGCTCAGGGGTTCTATAGGAAATAGTGCTGCAATTCCGCATTGGTCAGATGCAAGTGGCCTTTGTTCCCTGTTCCCTACTATATATCTTGATAACAAAAAAAATCTGAGATTCTCCTGTTTCGTTTTTAGGAGAAAGCCAGTTATAGAATTTTTATTTATTTGTATCCAATATTAAAATTTATAGTATAGCAATGAGCGCTGGCACGCTTTACATACTACTAATGTCTTAACATGTAGTATTAAGTTCTGCTACATGACCGATATTTTTGATCTGCGATCGCAACTCAGTTCCTCTGTCGTGAGCCAAATAT
>NZ_JAAHGU010000105.1:0-26230 GCF_010692685.1 Okeania sp. SIO2F5
TGCTTTTTTTGAGATTAAGATAAAAATCAATTGAAGCAGCAAAAAAAAACGACAATAAAGTCGATAATTAATGCTAAAAACTAGGATGTAAATTAATCAAACAAATATTAATATTTTATCTTGAATAATTAGTAGTAAATTAATCTATAAAAATCTTTAATGCTATAGTTATAGCGCTGTGCGCAGGCAACAGGAGGAATAAATTGCTGATAATATTAAGATTTTTAGCTATTGGAAAGTTCCTGTAATTTGTAAATATGCCAGCGCACATTGCTATATTTTTTTATCCGTAACTAGATCAATATCATGATAAAAATGTTCCTCGAATTACAACTTTAAAAATTTGTCTAATTATTCTTCTATGAAAATTTACTACAAAATTTCTGACTGGTTAGAAACTAACTGGGTAACACCAAGCTATGCAGGTGGGTTACTCGGAATGTTATCAATATTCTTCTTTGGTGCCGCCACTAATACAATGGCAGGATGGTTATATGTAATTAGTGGGATGAGTTTTGCATTATTAGGAATGGGTGCTGTTTTGCCAGGGCGATCGCTACGTCAAATACAAGTACGTCGCCATCTAATTCAACCTGTAACGGTGAACGACTATTTAACTATCGCCCTCACAATTGAAAATTCTACTAATCAACCAATAGCATTAGTGCAACTCAAGGATGAAATTCCTTTGGTGCTAGGAAAATCACCTCAACAAGCAATAGAAGTCATTCCTGGGAAAGAAGTTTACTATTGGACTTACCATTTACCTACCAAAAGAAGAGGAATATATCGTTGGCATCATCTTCAACTGAGAAGTGCAGCACCTCTTGGTCTGTTTTGGTGTCGCCGTAGTCGGAATGCTAAAGCTACTGCTATTGTGTATCCTACAGTTTTACCCCTGAGTAATTGTCCGATAATAGATGAACTTGGTCAAGAAAATAGCCGTCAACTAAACGAGGATAGTCGTTATCTAATGGCTTCGGAAGGCTTAACTCGGACATTAAGACCATATCGGTTTGGCGACCCTAGTCGTTTGATCCATTGGCGGAGTAGCGCTCGTTATGGAGAGTTGCGGGTTCGAGAATTAGAGGTATCTAAGGGAGGAGAAGAAGTTATCATTTGTCTTGATAGTGCTGCTAATTGGCAAACAGATAATTTTGAAGCAGCGGTAATAGCAGCAGCTTCTTTGTATTTCTATGCTAACCGCTCTCTGAAAAATGTCCAGCTTTGGACTGCTGCTACTGGGTTGGTGCATGGAAATAGGGTGGTGTTGCAAACTTTGGCTGGAGTTAAGTTTGGGGAGGAGGTTGTGTTAGGAAAACCACCAAATAAGTCTTTGCTCTGGTTGACTCAAGACCCAGTTAGTTTATCTTCTCTGCCTTCTGGAAGTAGGTGGTTATTATGGTTAGATGAGTCTATTTCTCCTGGAACAGAAGCAGGAAAGATTTCGCATTCTTCTGGTTTAGAAATTAGTTCTACTCAGCCTTTAGAGTTTCAACTTCAGTCTCAAGTTTGAAGGCAGAAGGAAGAAGTAAGAAGGAAGAAGGAAGAAGGGAAAATTGCTTGTGGATAGTCTTCGACTCAGCCTTCAAAGTTTCAACTAAAGTCTCAAGTTTGAAGGAAGAAGAAAGAAGGGAAAATTGCATGAGGATGTCTTCTAGACGCCACTTCATGTCTTATAAACCCAAGCAATTTTAAGCTCCCCCGTTGACGGTGGGGTATTAAACCCATGAGAGAAAAGATAAAATTGGTATAACACCCAATACCTAACACCTACCACCTAAAACCTAAGACCTAACACCTATGTTTGTATTGACAAATATCACTTTTTATTATAGGTAGGTAAAAATCTGAAAAATTTAGAATTTTTTACCATATTTTCTCCCTAAAATGGCTTTGTGCTGTAAAATTAAAGAATTATCTAATATCAACAGCATAAAAAACGTATATTATGAACCCAACTACAGAAAACAAAACACTATCCAGTGAAAAATCGTTGAAGGCAATGAAAAGTTTCTCTGAAAAGTATGCTAAGAATACAAATACTTATTTTTGTGTAGATCTTTCCGTTACGGCAGTGGTAATTGAAGGGTTGGCGAAACATAAGGATGAATTGGGCGCTCCTTTATGTCCATGTCGTCATTATGAAGATAAAGAAGCAGAAGTAAAAGCTACATATTGGAATTGTCCTTGTGTTCCCATGCGAGAGCGTAAAGAATGTCATTGTATGTTGTTTTTAACTCCGGATAATGATTTTGCAGGTGAAGAACAAGAAATTTCTCAAGAAGTTTTAGAAACTACTAGAGCAAGTATGTAGGTTGAAAAGATAGGGCGGGTTTATCTAAATTTACTGTTGAGCAATTAATTTAATGCGGAACCTCCTGGGGCGGGTTTATCTAAATTTACTGTTAAGCAATTAATTTAATGCGGAACCTCCTGGGGCGGGTTTATCTAAATTTACTGTTAAGCAATTAATTTAATGCGGAACCTCCTGGGGCGGGTTTATCTAAATTTACTGTTAAGCAATTAATTTAATGCGGAACCTCCTGGGGCGGGTTTATCTAAATTTACTGTTAAGCAATTAATTTAATGCGGAACCCGCCCCTACAACAACATTTTAGGTGTGTCATACCACTAAATGGTTTAATATTTATTTGGCAAACATTCTCTGATAATAATGACTAATAATTGATAACTGAAATGACTTCTGAACAAGAACAAATTCCCCAAGAGTTTTGGCAAGGAATAGCTGAATTTAATCAACAAGAGTTCTATAAATGCCATGATACTCTGGAGGCTTTATGGATGGAAGCTGGTGAACCGGAACGTACTTTTTATCAAGGGGTTTTACAAATAGCAGTTGGACTTTATCACGCGGGTAATGAAAATTGGCGTGGTGCTGTTATGTTGTTAGGGGAAGGTATTAGGAAATTGAATTATTATTTCCCTAGTTATTTTGAGATTGATGTTGATAAGTTACTGACAGAAAGTGCCGAATTATTGAAAAATTTACAAGAGTCTGGTCCTGAAAATATTGCTGATTTTGTCCGCTCTTCTGATAATACAAAATACCCGAAAATTTTTAAACTAAAATCTTAAATATAATCTTGCAGGGAGTAGGGGAGTGGGGGAGAATTTTTCTACTGGACTGTTTCACCTAAAGTAGTGCATTAGATTTGTCATTGCGTTAGCGCAGCTTTGCGATAGCAAACGACAGTGTTTGCATAGCATTCCGTTAGGAAAGCAATCTCAGGCCAACTTTCTACTGCATCATTTAAGATGAAACAATCCACTAACAATAGTGTTCATGGGTAATATCAAGGCAACCATGTCATCCGCCAAGAAATAAATTTCTTGGCTCAAAGCAGAAGTCATCTAAAGATGACTAAAGATAGCTAATTTATTATGGCTAATTAATGAGAAATTAGACTTGATATAAGTCCTATTTAACTGAAGTAGGCGATCGCTCTTATTTATTACCGAATAATTTTCGTCAATTTCATCAATAATTTCTCCTACTTGATTTTCCGAAATACTATTATTGTCAGAATCTAAGGTACAACCCAAACAAATATTAATATTAATTGTGGGTTTACAAATGGTTAAGGCAAAAGTTGTGGTTAAACCAATAATGAATTTTCCAGTTGTCGTTAATGCCATTTTTACTCCTTGTTTTGGGTTTATTGGCATAGTTATTTTGCTGCGATCGTTGTGATAAATTTTCATTTTTATTTTCCTTTACTAGGATATTTTCGTTGAAATTGAGTTGTGCTGAAGCCGATTTTTTTGACCTAATAAATTGTGATATTTGACTAAAAATTAATATAAAAATTTATTTGATTTCATAAATAAAAATCGCTTTGCTTGATATTTATAATGTAGCTTTTTCCTACTCTTCAATGGTTAGAAAATGTCATGAGATAAAGTGATTTTAATAGTTTTGTGTTTTGTGTTTTGTGGAATGGGCATCTTGCCCGTTCCCGTTCCCTACAATTATTTAAAAAAGTTAGAAAAAGTTAGGAGTTTGAGATAAAGGCGACATTTGAATTTTTCCATAATTTATAATGAACAATAGTTGCAAAATTCAGATACTATTTTCAAAATATTATGAATCCAGAAACAGCTTTCGATTTTGTAAATAATCAATATCTTAATCAGAAAGGAAAAAGTTTGAGCGATTTACAAAAGAATATTTTTTGTCTGGCTTGGGAGAATGAAAAATATGGAGAAATTGCGATAAAAACTAATTTTGCTGAGGGATATATTCGACAGGAAGCAGCTAATTTATGGAAAATATTGGGAGATTTATTCGGGCAAAAAATTACCTGCAAAAATTTTCGTGGAGTTGTAGAAACAGAGTTCCAAAAACATAGCGATCGCGACAAATTTCCCCTACCTCAACAGATGAAGGAATGGTTTAAAATTCTGGGTTATCAATTTGCAGAAAACTACAACGTTGTAGATAAAATTCACGGCAAAAGATTTTTTGAATGGATAATTAAGGTTAAGACTCGTCGGGGGTATGACCGCATTCTGGTCAGAGGTGCGGACATCAGAGTTGGGTATTAGCAGTAGCATTCCACCCCGACGGTGAAATTATTGCCAGTAGTAGCGCCGACGAAACAATAAAACTGTGGAACGTCAAAACAGGAGACTGCATCAAAACCCTGAGAGTACCCAGACCTTATGAAAACGCTAACATTAGGGGAGTCAAAGGATTAAGCGATATCCAAAAAGCAAGTCTCATAGCATTAGGAGCAGTAGAGTATTAAATTAATACCGTAGGTTGGGTTAAGCGGTAGCGCAACCCAACAGATACAATATAATTGTTGGGCATGCAATATGATTGTTGGGTTTATCCGGAGGATAAGCTCCGCTAACGTTCCTCAACCCAACCTACAAATTGTAAATTTTTTATTGCCATCAATTAATGAAAACAGACAAACAATACAATGCTAACATCAGATTCTCAAACCCAAAAGCGTCTTCCCACCATGGAAGAATTACCATATCAAGACGGTAAACCAGTGGATAGCGAAGTACAAGACTTAATTGCTCACTTATTAAAATCAATTCTGGCCTACATTTGGGCAAACCGTAACGATTGGTTTTTTGGTATCGATATGAGATGGTATTATTCTCCCGACGAAAAAGCGATCGCTCCTGATGGTTTTTTATGTCTGGGAGTGGAGCGCGTTAAACATGAAAACTTGCGCTTAAGTTATGTCACCTGGGAAGAAAATGGGATAATACCTTCCTTTGCATTAGAAGTAGTATCGAAAACTCCAGGAGGTGAATATAAGCAGAAAAAAAGAAAATATGCTCAATACGGAGTGTTGTACTATGTAATTTACGCTCCTCTACGGGAACGCAAACCTAAATTAACTCTTTACCGTCTCAATGGAGAAGGGAAATATGAACTGCAAGAAGACAACCCAATGTGGATGCCAGAAATAGGTCTGGGTATTGGTACAGAAGTAGGAACATTTCAAGGAGTTACCAGAGAATGGTTGTATTGGTATGACGAACAAGGAAACCGATATTTAACTTCCGATGAAGCGCGACAGGAAGCCGAATTTGAGCTACAGCAAGAGCGACAAGGGCGACTGGAGGCGGAAGTTCAGCGACAGCAGGCCGACCTAGAGCGGCAGCAGGCCGAACAAAGAGCTGAAAATTTAGCGGCGCGTTTGCGAGAGTTGGGTATCGATCCAGACCAGTTGAATTAAAGTATAATATGGGCGATCGTTCTACCAGCAGTAGTTGTTGTTCAAGAGCGATCGCTGATCTTAAATTAGTTAAATACAATTATTATCCAACATCAATTAATCAAAAAAAATAGTAATGGTAAAGATGCCGTCACACACCCCACTTAATCCTTCTCATCAAATCCAATTAATTTTTGGACTGAAATTTCTACTGAAGGAAACGCCATGATAAAAATAACTTCATCTTGATAGTTTTGTTCAATTTGATATTGATTATTCATCAGATTACGAAATACTTTTAAATTTTTTTTAGCAACATCAATTACCCAATATTCTTCTATTCCTGAATTTGCATATAATGTCTTTTTAGTTCCTAAATCTTTTTGTAATGTACTATCAGCAATCTCAATAATGCAGTAAATATCTTCGCTATAAGGATGACGGTCTAAATATAATGTATCGGGAGAATGAACAACGGTAATATCAGGTTCTGGTTCAGAGTCAACTAAAGTAATAGGATGTGCTTCCATTACTTCTGCCTGATTTCCTAAAATATAACGTAAGTATTTAACTGCTCTATGATTGATAAAACGATGAATTGGTTCTTCTGGAATCATATTAATAATTTCTTCATTAATTAATTCCACTTGACGATTTTTTATTATTCCTGTATCTATCATACGATGATAATCTTCTACTGTCCATTTAGTAAGATTTGTCATAATTTGATATTGTTTTTTCCAGAGATTTATTTTAATTTTAGCTTGTTTGGAAGGAAGAGAGAAGAAGGAAGAGGGAAGAAGGCTTAAAAGTCGGAAAAAACTTAAATTTCCTGTAGATATTCACGCTAACTTTATATGCTTAATTTGACTTTAACTGAAGTAGGCGATCGCTCTCTTCTATTCCTACTCCATAAGCTGTATAAGGTCTGACTTCTGGAGGTTGCATTCCTAAGACAATTGATTTAGCAGGAATTCCAACAGCAACTAATTCTTCTGCTATTAAACAGTCAGTATTATTGGCTTGAATCCAAATTTTACCTGCGATAATATCAAGATTAATTATACAGTAATGAATCCGTTTTTCTTGAGACAAACCTAAAGAAATTAACATATATCTATCATTTTATGAATCAAAGATTGTTTGATTTTCTATCCCACTTTCTGTAGTTGGTATTTCAGCATATTCTGTCAATAGTTGTTTAATGATTTGACGATAGTTTTCTATGGTATCCATCTGAAAATTTCCTCTGTTTGTGAATTCAAAATAATTAGTTTTAATCGGTGATTATCCAATAGTATTTGACCAAAATTTTCTCCTTCAAAAAGATATGTAAAAGCAGTTAATGGAAGAGCAAGATATAACTCTCTTTCTGGTTAGGTAATATCCTGTTTCTATCAGCGCGTTGTAATAATGTTTTGTTGGGTTAAGTGAGAGCGAAACCCAACCTACAAAACTACGGTTTTCACCACAGACGGGGTTTAGATAAACTTCGCTATAATATTTAACTATGATTTATTATAGGATAAAATCTTTAATGAGCGATACAAATAATAATTCTCAACTACAACAAAAATTAGAGTTATTAAAGCAAGGAAATAGTAAGGATAAAAATTATAATGCTAGGAAAGCATTAGTTAGTGCTATTCCTGCAATAGGTTCACTTGCAGTAACTTTTTATGAGAATTATACTAAAGATCCTTCTAGTCAAAGACTACATGATTTTTAGAAGAATTAGTACGAAGCTTATACACTTTGCAGGAAAAAATTGAAGCAGTAAGTTTTGATCATCCAACATTTCAGACAACTTTCCTGAAAGCTATCCGTATCGCTGAATGTGAGTATCAGCAAGAAAAATTAGAGGTGTTGAGAAATGCGGTTTTAAATTCGGCTATTCCTAACTCTCTTAAAGATGATATTCAAGCAATCTTTATTAAATGGATTGACGAATTTACTGTGTCTCATATTAGATTGCTCAGAATGCTGCATTATATAGATAATTATAATTACGAACAATTTTTAGCTAATTTGCCAGATTTAGAGAAAAATCGCGATTTTTATAATCAAATATTACTAGAATTAAGCGGTAAGGGATTGATAAAATTAAGTGAAAATTATGTAGTTATCGATCCAGTAGCTATCAAAAAAGTTGAGGATATTGATAAAATAATTAAATCAAAAGAAAGTAGAACAACAGAGTTAGGAAAACAATTTATTCAGTTTATAGAAAATCCACTTGTTTAACAACAGAATGATAAATACCTCTGATTAGCAAATTTCTTTGCTTTCTTTATTCTCAAAATTAAAAGTTGGGCTAGCTAATAACTAAACCCAACCAAATATGCCTAGTTTGACTTTAACTGAAGTAAGCGATCGCGTAAAAATTTTGCCTGTTTTTCTGCCTCGGCTAAATTATTCTTTGTTTCCTCTACAAATTTAGCATCAGCTTTCTTAACAAACTCTGGTTTATTCAATCGTTTAGAAGTAGATTATATCTCTTTTTCTAACTTTCCTAATTTCTTCTCCAACCGAGCAGATCAAGCTTCAATATCTACTACTCCTGATAGTCGTAAGTATGAAAACAATTTTAGGACTGTCAAACATACTAAAAATATTGACAAAATTATCTCAGATGTTAAATATAACTCCCAAGAAAGTATAACAACAGATTTAGGGAAACAATTTATTCAGTTTATAGAAAATCCAATTGTGTAACAACTGAATGATAAATATCTCTTGCTGGCAATTTCTTTCCTTTTGTTATTTTTAAAATTCAAAATTAAAGGTTGGGATAGCTAATAACTAAACCCAACCAAATATACCTAGTTTGACTTTAACTGAAGTAAGCGATCGCGTAATATTTCTGCCTGTTTTTCTGCCTCGGCTAAATTATTCTTTGTTTCCTCTACAAATTTAGCATCAGCTTTCTTTACAAACTCTGGTTTACTCAATCGTTTAGAAGTAGATTCTATCTCTTTTTCTAACTTTCCTAACTTCTTCTCCAATCGAGCAGATAAAGCTTCAATATCTACTACTCCTGATAATGGAATTAAAACTTGCACAGTACCAAAAACACCAGCAATAGTTTGACCAACTTCCGCATCAATACTTGGAGTAATATTCAACTTTTCTACCTTAGCTAAATCTTGAATATAAACCTCACCTTTACTCAAAATTTTCCGTTCTTTCTCATTCTCACTCTGCAAAATAGCCGTAATTTTTACCTTTGGTTTAATATCAACCTCAGACCGTAAATTTCGGATAGTCCGAATTACCCCAATTAATAACTCAAACTCCGCTTCCAAATCAGAATTAATTAACGATTTATCCAACTTCGGATAAGACTGCAAAGCCAAACAATCTTCCTCACCAATTTGATTCAAAGTATGCCAAATTTCCTCAGTAATATGAGGCATAAAAGGATGTAATAATCTTAAAATTCCATCCAAAACATAAGCCAATGTTTGTTGTGCCACTAACTTAGAAATCTCATCCTCACCTTGAAGGCGAGACTTAACTAATTCCAGATACCAATCACAAAAATCTCCCCAAATAAATTCATAAAGACCCTTCGCAGCTTCCCCCAAACCATAATTATCTAAATAATCACAAGTTTGCTGTACAACTTGATAGAAACGAGACAAAATCCAACGGTCAACTAACTCTAATTTATCCTGCTCCGGTTCCCCTAATTCTTGAGGATATTTACCCTCTAATTTCATCATCACAAATCGAGCAGCATTCCAAATTTTATTAGTAAAATTTCGAGAAGCTTCCACCGATGCAGACTCATCAGTTTCCCGATTATAATCCATTCTCACATCTTGCCCTGCTCCGGCAGTTTCTCGCATCAAAGTATAACGTAAAGCATCAGTTCCATACTTTTCTACTAACAATAAAGGGTCAATACCATTACCAGCAGATTTAGATTGTTTTTTACCCTTTTCATCTAACATTAAACCGTGAATATAAACCGTTTCAAACGGCATTTTGCCAGTAAAATGAGTTCCCATCATTGCCATTCTAGCCACCCAGAAAAAGATGATATCAAAACCAGTAGAAAGAGTGCTGGTCGGATAATATTTTGCTAAGTCGGGAGTGTTTTCAGGCCAGCCTAATGTTGAAAATGGCCATAAACCAGATGAAAACCAAGTATCAAGCACATCTGGGTCTTGTTCAATTTTGACATCAGCACCAAATTTTGCTTTTGCTTGCTCCAACGCTTCCGTTTCCGAGCGAGCAATAACAAAAGGAGTATTATCGGCAATTTTTCCATTAGTTTCACTCACAGCATACCAAGCTGGAATTTGATGACCCCACCAAAGTTGCCGGGAAATACACCAGTCTTTAATTTTCACCAACCAGTCGCGATAAACCTTCGTCCAACGTTCGGGAACAAATTTCGGTTGGTTGTGCTTATCCAATAATTCCAGCGCTTTCTCAGACAACGGTTTAATTTTGACAAACCACTGAGTTGAGAGTAGAGGTTCGACTGGTACCTTGCCACGATCGCTATAAGGAACGCTATGACTATACTCCTCTACCTTGACCAAAACACCCTCTGACTCTAACCGTTTCACAACATTTTTCCGCGCCTCAAAACGGTCTTGCCCAACAAACGGTCCCGCGTTTTCATTCAAACTACCATCTTTATTCATAATATTAATGAATGGCAGGTCGTGACGTTTACCCATTTCAAAATCATTGGGGTCGTGAGCGGGGGTAACTTTGACACAACCAGTACCAAATTCAGGGTCAACCAACTCATCCGCAACAATAGGTATTTCCCGTTCCATTATTGGTAGGGTAAGAGTTTTGCCAATGAGATTTTTGTAGCGGTCATCATTGGGGTTAACCGCAACACCAGTATCTCCCAACATTGTTTCCGGACGAGTAGTAGCAACTTCTACATAACCACTGCCATCGGTGAGAGGATAACGAAAATGCCAGAGGTTGCCGTTGACTTCTTTATTTTCAACTTCCAAGTCAGAAACAGCAGACTGACTCGCAGGACACCAGTTGACCAAATAGTTACCGCGATAAATGAGACCTTCTTCGTAGAGACGCATGAATGCTTCAATCACAGCTTTTGATAAACCTTCATCCAGGGTAAAACGTTCGCGAGTCCAGTCTGTGGAAACTCCCAAACGACGTAGTTGGTTAACAATAGTACCGCCAGACTCAGCTTTCCATTCCCACGCGCGTTCCAGAAATTTTTCTCGCCCAATATCATAGCGGGTTTTGCCTTCTTCTTTCAGTTTCCGTTCCAGAATAGTTTGCACGGCAATACTCGCGTGGTCCGTACCGGGGAGATAGAGAGCGTTGTCACCGCGCATCCGATGGTAACGAATGAGAGCGTCAATGAGGGAATTGTTAAAAGCATGACCAGCATGGAGGCGACCTGTAACGTTAGGTGGGGGGATGACAATGCAATAGGGGTTGCCTGGATGGTTGGGGTCAGCTTTGAAAGTGTTGTTTTCTTCCCAATATTTCTGCCATTTCGCCTCGGTGGAGAATGCGTCGTATTTGCTTGGTAATTCTGGTATGGTTTTGGTCATAGATAATATGGATTATTTGGACTGTTTAATTGTCCTTAATATTGTGCCATAATTCATAAGACATCTCCAGAAAAGAGGGAGTAGGGAGTAGGGAGTAGGGAGTAGGGAGTAGGGGGAAAGAATCGATAGTCTCTGTGCAATAATTGATTTGATTTTTGGCGTTGGTGATTTATAGAACTCCTTTCCGCTTACGCGACCAAAAAACTTTCTCCTTATACTCCTCTTTCTTCTTCCCTCCTGACTCCTGAGATCCCCTCCTGGGAGGGGGAGGGGCGAGGGGTGGGTTGACTCCTGACTCCTTCATCACCACCATATGCTTTTTCATAGATGGCTAAAGCAGGTTGGTAAAGTGGTTCGGCCTCGCTGTACTTGTCTTGATCGCGATATACTAGCCACAGCAATCTCTATTTTAGGAGATTGCCACGGAGGGAATTGTGTTAGTTTGTACTAATTTCTACTCAGGGCGTTTTCCTCTAGCAGTATAAGCACCATGTTGTTGGATTAGTTCTGCTATTACTCCTGTCCAACCAGTTTGATGACTAGCTCCAATTCCTGCACCATTATCCCCATGAAAATACTCATAGAACAGAATGTAATTATTCCAGTTGGGGTCAGTTTGAAACTTTTCCGTTGCGCCATAAACAGGTCGTTGACTTTGACCATCTTTGGGCAAGAAAATTTTGATCAAACGATGAGAAATTTCTGCAGCTACCTCCGAAAGATTCATCATATTTCCTGAACCTGTAGGACATTCTACTTTGAAATCATCTCCTAAACAATAATGGTATTTTTGCAGGGATTCAATAATCAAAAAGTTAACAGGCATCCAAACGGGGCCACGCCAATTAGAATTACCTCCAAACAGACCAAATCTCGATTCTGCTGGCTCATATTCTACTTCAGGTTGAATGTAGTTGCCACTCTCTGTTCTGATGCTAAAGGGTAATTTATAGGAATTAGGTGGCTCATGAGATTTAGACAATCCTCGAATACCATAAGGTCCAAAAAATTCAGATTCATCAAGCATTCTTTTCAGAACTAATCGGAGTCTGGTAGGGTTGACTAGAGAGAAAGCTACCCCTCCTTCCATGAGATTACTGTCTGTATTATCAAAGTAAACATTCTCCCCTTTTGTCAAATCCTGACGGTTTTGCAAGAACCAATCAGCTCTCTTTTTGAAATCAGAGTCTAAATGTTTGTCTAATGTTTCCTGATCGATTGTTTCTATTGCAAACAGAGGAATCAATCCTACCATAGAACGGACTTTCATCGAGAAAGAAAAAGCATTATTTCCCCCGGGTAAGACATTAGGAGGAACGTGAAAAATATCATGGAAAAATCCATCTTCGTTATCCCAGACGTTGATTTCATCTCCTCCCAATTTATTCAGAGCTTCTGCCATTAATAAAAAGTGCTGGAAGTATTTAGAGACCATGGCATCATAAACTCTGGAGTCGGACTCGCCCTTGGCTAACTCTGATGCCATCTTTAACAAGTTTAGACAAAACATTCCCATCCAGCTAGTGCCATCTGATTGCTCAATACTAGCACCAGAAATTTTGAGATTACTGCGGTCAAAAACACCTATATTATCTAATCCCAGGAAACCCCCGCCAAACAGATTATTCCCATCTACATCTTTGCGGTTTACCCACCAAGTAAAATATAGGGACAATTTCTGAAATAACTCTTCTAAGAACCCTCGGTCTGCATGACCATACATTTTCTCTTCTATTTTATAAACCTCCCAAGCACCCCAAGCATGAACCGGAGGATTGACATCACTAAAGTTCCACTCATAGGCTGGTATCTGACCATTAGGGTGCATATACCATTCCTTGGTGAATATATGTAATTGGTTCTTAGCAAAGTCAGGGTCAATTAATGCTAAAGGAATAGTGTGGAAAGCTAAATCCCAAGCTGCAAACCAGGGATATTCCCATTTATCAGGCATGGAGATGATATCTGCATTATACAAATGAGTCCACTCACGATTTCTGCCATGTTTGCGTTCCTCTGGTGGAGGTGGATAACCAGGGTCTCCATTCAGCCAATCTTGTACAACATAGTAGTAAAATTGCTTCGTCCATAACATCCCTGCAAATGCTTGTCTTTGCACATTACGCATTTCACCGGGTAGTTCTTCAAAAGGAGTTACAGCTTGATAAAACTCATCAGTTTATTTTTTACGTTGTTCAAAAACTGAGCCAAATTCATCTCCAAAGGGAGTTGCCAAATTCTGAATATTACTCAGTCGCAGTCGAACAATTTTGGTTTCTCCAGGAGCAACATTTAAGCGGTAATAGGGTGAAACTTTAGTTCCTCGTTGATCGGGGTTTACCGCACCAGTTTGATTACCAACAATATAATCATTAATACCATCTTTGACGTAAGAAGCATTTTCTCCCCATCCAAACCTGGCTTTATTGGTTTCGTTTTCTGTATAAAGCATCGCATCAGGGTTTTGGCAATAAAGCCATAACAACTGAGATGCTTCTAATTTGGGGTCTTTAAAACTAGCTTCAACTACCTTAAAATCTGAGCTACAGTTAATTCCTTGGAGAGAAGGTTTAGTTTCGCCAGGAATTCCCCAAGACCAGGTATTACGAAACCAAAGAGTGGGTGCTAGATGTAACTCTTTAGCTTCTGAGCCACGATTAACAACCGCGATTTGAATCAGAATATCTTCGGGAGAATTTTTGGCATACTCTACGAAGACATCAAAATAGCGGTCATCATTAAATACTCCCGTATCCATCAACTCAAATTCTGATGCTCTAGAATTTTCTGCTTTTCTGCGACCATTTTCGTTAATTAACCACTCATAAGGAAAAGCACTGTGGGGATATTTGTACAACCCTTTCATGTAAGAGTGCGTAGGGGTATTATCCAAATAAAAGTAATATTCTTTGACATCTTCCCCATGATTTCCCTGACTATTAGTTAATCCAAATAGTCTTTCTTTGAGCATGGGATCTTCTCCATTCCAAAGAGCGATCGCAAAACAAAGACGTTGCCGTTCGTCGGAAATACTCATAATCCCATCTTCGCCCCAGCGGTAGGTACGAGAGCGAGCTTGATCGTAGGAAAGATTGTCCCAAGCATTACCATCAGCAGTATAATCTTCTCGAACTGTTCCCCATTGGCGATCGCCTAAATAAGAACCCCACCGTTTCCACTGTTTTTCAGAGTTACGATCTTCAATCAGTCTTTTTCTTTCTTGTGTATCTTCAATCTTGACCATGGTTTTTTCTCTTTATAGAAGACATATCTGCTGCAAATGACCCTCAATTATGAATCATATCATGTCTGTCTTTGCTGGAAGGAAGGCAGCTATGCTGGAGGCAGGAGGCAGAAGGTTTTATCCTATTATCACCTTAATTTTATACACGCTCCGATGCTACCGGACATGATATCAAAGGCCAAAATCTAGTTTTTGGATAAGTCTAATGGATAAACTATTAGAAATAGTCTTCATTAGATAGTTTTTTGGTGATTTATAGCCAATTCCTCAGCAACTAACACATCCATAATATAGAAATTTACCTCATCTAAATTTTTAGATTTGTTGCTAATTAATGTAGATATGTTAAGATGTATTATTTATATTTTTGGCGTTGGTAATTTGAGGTATGATATCATGTCTGGATCAGAGCGCGATCGAACTCCATGACCTTTACGCGACCAAAAAACTTTCTCCTTCTATTCCTCTTTCTTCTTCTTTCTTCTCTCCTGAGTTCTGAGTTCTGACTTCCCCTCCTCCCTCCCCTCCTGGGAGGGGTGTGGGTGGGTTGACTCCTCAGTAATTAAGATTAATATCATACACGCGCTTTACCAACGCCATATTTTTTTATAATTAATATCATGTCCGGATAATTAGTTATAAAAAAACTTTCTCCTTCAACTCCAGTTGTTCTTCTTTATTACCTCTTTCCTCCTGACTCCTGAGGACTCCGTAGTTATTTATTTATCACTGTTTAACCGGACATGATATAATATCAAATCCGAGGGAATTGGACATCAAAAAATTCTCCAATCGTCATAATTACGCTCATCTTTGTAATTCTCTCTCCTCCTGACTCCTCCTGAGTTAACGATTCTATAACTGTTTAACCGGATTTGATATCAGTGGTTTTGTATTGTAATAGTATTGGTATCCAATTATTTTTGTCACGGTATAGTCCAGTGGGAGCATCTTGCTCCCGTTCTAAGTGTTTCTTGTCCCCACCTAAACCATATTCTCCCCTTCTCTCCTAGATAACTAAAGCCATTAATATGCTGAATGCTTAAAAGCTATATCAAAATTTCATCATAAATATCAGTCATTGTTAAAGTTAACCCCGCCGACTTTAATTCTAAACAATCTTCTTTTCCTAAACTTTCCCTAGACCAATAACCAACTTCTGATGGACGATAAACCTCTACCTTCATTTCTATTTGATCAACCAATACATACTCTTGCAAACTTGCTAAACTTTGATAATTCAAGCGTTTTTCTCGTCTGTCTAAATTTTGAGTAGAAGGGGAAAGTACCTCAACAATTAAACAAGGAAAACTCTTGTAATATTTTTCCGTATCTTGTGGATTACAAGTTACCATCACATCAGGATAATAAAATATATCCGAGCTATTTTCCGCCATATAAATTTTGACTTTCATATCTGCAATAAAAGTTTTACATCCGCTTCCCCGTAGATGAAAGCGTAAAATACTAGCAATATTTAATGCAATGCGGTTATGTTCTTCACTACCACCAGACATAGCGAATATTTGACCGCCGAGATATTCATGGCGAATGGGACTCATTTTTTCCCCTTCCAGATAATCTGTGGTTGAAATAAATGCAGTTGCTAATTCCATAGTTATTAGTTACTCAATTTTATATGAATTTATATGGATAATTAATTATAGCTGAAGTCATAAGTCTGCCATTTTTTTCTGATGGCGAATATTTTGGGATTAGGGATAAAGCAAAACTACGAGCAAAGAGTTAATTTTATGGGCTGATTTTTGTTTTAGTTTTGTTAGTAATATTTCTCATATTCCTCTCATTAATCCTCAAAACTAACGTCCTCATATAAAACATCAACAGCACAATTAAATTCAATACTAGATAATGTAAAATCTTCTCCTTCTATATATGGAGAATAAAGCCACATTCTCCCTTCACCACGTTGATAAATTTCCACAGATATTGATTCTGAATCTACTAAAACATAGTCTTGCAAACTCGAAAATTGACGATAATATTTAAACTTATCGTCGCGATCGTAACCCCTGGTACTTGGAGAAAGAACTTCAATAATTACACTAGGATTTTGGAGAAATGTACGAGATTTTAAATCGTCAGCATTACAACTAATAACTAAATCTGGATAAAAATAACGATTATTTTTAGCATCCTGAACTTTAGCATCAGACACATAAACTCGACAACCTCTTTGACGGAGATGGGGTCTAAGAGCTGTATAAAAATTAAGAGCAATATCATTATGAGGAAGACTTCCTCCAGTCATGGCTAAAATTTCACCATCAATATATTCATGGCGAAATTCCTGTTTAGCTTCCCATTCTAAATATTCTTCTGCGGTCGTTCTTTGATGATTTTCCGGTTGATAAATCATAATTTTATCCTTTCTTTCTTTTGTTCAATTATACTACTTTGAAAGAGAAATGATCAGGACTTATATCATGTTCCCCCTCCGGGGGAGCTACGCTAACGGTTGAATACTTACACTTTGGAAGAAGGAAGGCAGAAGGCAGAAGGCAGAAGGGAATAAAAGGTTAAAAGGAATAAAGTTTTTTATAACTGATTATCCGAACATGATATTAGGCAGTACAAGGTATTTCCGTCATTGCGACCGACAGGGTTTGCGCAGCAGTCCGGAACGGAAAGCAATCTCAATTCCTAATTAATCAGGACTTATATCATGTTCCCCCTCCGGGGGAGCTACGCTAACGGTTGAATACTTATAAATGACTGTTGTGAGTCCTCAGGAGTCAACCCACCCCTAACCCCTCCCAGGAGGGGAGGGGAAAGACCGAGTCAGGAGAAAATATTGGAGAAAAAGAACAAATATTGGTATTGGGGGTATTGATAATTTAAGTATTTGTTTGGTACTGTCGATACCCGGAGTCCTTAAATTTTATTATAACTGACCCGTCCGAACATGATGTTACGCATGAACGCTATTAGTAGGGTGTGTTAGCGGTAGCGTAACTGAGCGACACCCTATACATAGTGCCTTTGCGTAAGTCCTGTTAATCTCTCATCTCCCGCCAATCTCCAGACGGAATAAACGATGCCCAATAATAGGGATGTTGATACCCCTCAGTTCCCAACATCTCTAACTGTGTCTGTCGTAATGCTTCCGATCGCCCTTCATTATTCAACACCCGTTGATAATATTTCACCATCAAATCTTTCGTACCAAAATCATCCACCTGCCATAAACTAATTACCTGACTTTCACTACCCGCAAGAGCTAATGCTCGACGCAAACCATAAACTCCCTCTCCCACATTCACATCTCCCACTCCCGTATCGCAAGCAGATAATACTACCAACTTCGTACCACCCAAACTCAAATTAGCAATTTCTAACGCTGTCATTACTCCATCTTCATCACCACTTTGACGAGGGTTAAACCCTGCTAAAGCAATACCCGAACGTAACAGTGGATTTTCTAATTTATTTGTTTCTCTGTTGGGAATGTCAGTATGAAAATTCCCTACTAATATTGGTGGTGCAACTTCTTCTAAATCTTCCAGAAAGAAACCGTGGGTAGCAATATGCAATATTTCTGGTGCATTGACTTGTTTAATAGCATTTTCTGTGGCATTGGACTCAGTTAACAGAGTCACTTTTGATAACATCGGCGCAATAGCTTCTACTTCTGCTTTGGTTCCTGATAATGCTCCAAAAGTTAAGTTTTCTGGAGCAAATAAAAAACTGCCTAAATCTCTAGTAGGTTTTTTGTGACCACGCTTATTATTAGCAACGAGTCGCAATGACTATAGCAAAGCTATCGCTCTTTATTAAGAAAAAAAAAGATAATGGAAACACTCACTAAAACACAGGCTGAAAATTATATAATTTTGCATCCTATTAGTTGGGAAACTTTCGGGCATATTAGTCAGGAATTAAATGAAAATTCTACAAAACGCCTAGTTTATGATGGAGGATATTTACAGATTATGAGTCCTTTAATGGAGCATGAAAATAACAATTGGTTTATTGCTCGTCTGATATTTATTATGGCGGAAGAATGGAACTTAAATATTAAAAGTGTTGGCTCTCTTACTCTCAAAAGGGATGATATTCAAAAAGGAATTGAACCTGATGCCTGTTTTTATTTACAAAATGAGCTAGAGGTGAGAAATTAGCAAAATATTGACTTAAATCAAGGATATACACCCCCAGATTTAGCTATTGAAATTGATATTACTAATAGTTCAATTGATAAGTTACCTATTTACGCAGCATTAGGTGTAGGGGAAATATGGCGATATGATGGAAAAAATTTGCGGTTTTATCGGTTGAATAGGGAAACTCAAAATTATGATGAAATAACGCAAAGTTTAGCTTTTCCTTTGTTAGATATGACAATGATTCCTCAATGGTTAGAACAACGATTAATTATTGGGGAAACGGCAACCTTAAAGCAAGTTAGGCAATGGGCAAGGGAAGTTAGAAGTTAGAAGTCAGAAGTTAGAAGTCAACCCACCCCTAACCCCTCCCAGGAGGGGAAGTCAGAAGTTGTTTTTGTAAGGGGGATTAGAGCATCCGGTTGCCACTACAAAAGTTGTTCTTGATATAGAGGAGGCAAATTTTCATCAAGCAAATATTTAATTGCCATTATTTAGAAGCACCTTCGACTTGAGTTAGACGTTCCAATTTCCAACTCAGTACCTTCGCCACAAAAGGTGGAGGATGGCGATCAAATTCAGCTTGAACTTTATTCGTATAGTCCAACCAATTTTCTAAATATTGTCCTATGGTTTCGCGATCGCGCAAATAATACAAAATTGTGGCATAAACTTGCTCTAAGCTAACAGTATGAAATAGTTCGGCAATTTCTTCTGCCGTCTTATTGTTAACAACGTATTCCTAAAGAATATTCTCAATACCGATCCGCGTTCCTTTAACTCGAATATCCTCCGGTGTCAGAAACTCAAAATAATCTTCTAATTGCATTTGTTAGTCCTTGCCTAAATTTGCCCAAAACCCAGTAAATATTTCTCATAATTTGGTAAATTTACAACGAGAGAATCATCGGGTAAATCTGATAAAAAGCGACTCATCAAACCATCAAAAGCAATAACTGCTGCTAATTTAGTGTTTACCGTGTTTTTGCTAGAATCTATATCTTTTAAAACCTGCTTGGCATATTCATAAATTAGTTATATATTAGAATTGTCTTTTTCAGAATTGTCTTTTTCAGAATTGTCTTTTTCCATTAGTTTAATAACCTATATGTCGAATAATTCAGAACAAAGTGATAACTTAAATCAAAAATCATCTGAAACTTCTCAGAAACTAGAACCACCTAAAAAACCTGAACCTTCTCAGGAACTATAACCACCTAAAAAACTTGAACCTATCGAGTTTGAAGAAACGCGCGTTCTTATTAATAGTGAAAGCAATTCAAATATTGTATAAGTTAGAAAAAATATCTCCAAATATCAAGAATAAAGTCAATTCTTATCTATGAAATATCAATGATTTATCCCTATTCTCCATTCTCTGTTTTCTGGAGATATCTAGTGAAGATGATTCAAATATTGTAGATTTTTAAAACTGCTAAATAAATAATTTTTAGCTTAGGTATTAACTTACCTTAAATCTACAAAAATCACCTAAACTACTAATACCATATTTGGATAATTTAGTGATAATAATGTAGGTTGGGTTGCGCTATCGCTTAACCCAACAAAAACCTATATATGTTTATGTTAAGTAAGTTGGGTTATGTTGGGTTTCGGGTTCCTCAACCCAACCTACAACATAGTGGTCAAAAATTTACTTCAACCCATCAACTAACTGCTCCCTCGCACTTTCCAACGCCTCCTTCAACTTACTCGGATCGCGACCCCCTGCTTGCGCCAAATTCGGACGACCGCCGCCGCCGCCTCCACACATTTTCGCTATCCCACCAATAAATTTCCCTGCTTGCAAATCTTTACTATTCACAGACTTACTAAAAGCAGCAACTAAACTGACTTTCTCCCCAGATGCAGCACCCAATACCACAGCACTCTCGCCCAACTTTTGTTGTAACCGTTCCGCAGCAGTTTTCAACGCCTCCGCATCAACTCCAGGCATTTCCGCTACTAATATCTGAAACTCACCCACAGTCTCAGCATCTCCTAACAACTGGTCAGACTTTGCCACAGCTAACTCACCTTTCAACGCTTCCAACTGTTTCTGTGACTCCTTCAACTCCTGCTGCAAGTTACTCACCCGCTCCGATAATTCCTCTGGTTTTGCCTTAAAGCGATCGCTCAATTCCTTCACCACAACATCTCGGACATTCAAATAATCTAATATTGCCAAACCAGCAACTGCTTCTATACGGCGCACCCCAGAAGAAATACCAGCTTCAGAAATAATTTTAAACACCCCAATTTCTGCCGTATTATTCACATGAGTTCCCCCACATAATTCCATCGACACTCCCGGATAGTCAACTACCCGTACCACATCGCTATACTTTTCACCAAACATAGCAACAGCTCCCTTTGCCTTTGCCTCATCCAATGGCATTTCCGCAACAGTCGCCGGATGTGCTTCAGCTATCCAACTATTTACCTGAGCTTCCACTTGCTCCACTTCCTCCGGTTTCAACCCCCGGGGGCAATTAAAATCAAATCGCAAACGGTCAAAAGATACCAACGAACCCGCTTGAGAAATAGACTGGTCTACCAGGGACCGCAAAGCAGCTTGTAACAAATGTGTTGCGGTATGGTTTGCTTGCGCTCTGCGACGACAAGCAGCATCTATTTGAGCATTTACTGTTATTCCTAACTGTAACGTACCCCTTTCCACGCGACCGAAATGCACAAAAATATTATTCTGCTTCTGCACATCTTCTATCCGCACGACTACATTATCCCCACTTAGATAACCGCGATCGCCTATTTGACCACCAGATTCAGCATAAAAGGGCGTTTGATCAAGCACCACTTGCACTTGAGTACCCGCTTCCGCAGACTCAACCTGTTCCCCTTCAGCTACTAACGCCATTACTTGCGCTGAGGAAGTCAAATCTGTGTACCCTAAAAATTCCGTTTTGTCAACATCCAATTTCACCCCACCTTCAGCAGTCAAATCAATAGTTTCGTGAGCTGACTGAGAACGTATTTGTGCCAGTTTCATTTCTTTCTCAAACATACTGACATCAACAGTTAAACCATTTTCTTCTGCTATTTCCTGAGTCAACTCTAGGGGAAAACCATAAGTGTCGTATAACTTAAAAGCATCTTCCCCAGAAATTTGTTTAGTTTTCTGAGTTTCCGGTTTTGCCATAATTTCCGTCAACAATTTTTCACCACGCTCCAATGTTTCCAAGAAGCGAGACTCTTCCCGTTGCAACTCAGCTTTAATAGCACTTTCCCTCTCCCGCAAATTGGGGTAAACATCCTCAGAAAGAGCGATCGCTTTCTCAGCAACTTTAGATGTAAATTCCCCAAAAATGCCAATCAAACGTCCGTGACGCACAACCCGGCGAATTAACCGTCGTAAAATATAACCCCTGCCAACATTAGATGCGGTGACACCATCGGCAATTAAATGTGCTACTGCTCGTACATGGTCGCCAATAACTTTGAGAGAAGTTTTGGTTTTTTCGTCACTTTTTGCGTAGTCGATACCAGCAATATCCGCAGCAGTTTTAATGATAGGAAAAATTAGGTCAGTTTCATAATTATTCGGCACTTTTTGTAATATTTGCGCCATTCTTTCCAACCCCATTCCGGTATCAATATTTCTATTTTGCAATGGGGTAAGATTTCCCTCTGCATCGCGGTTGTATTGCATGAATACCAGATTATAAAATTCGATAAACCTGCTATCGTCTTCTAGGTCAATGTTATCATCTCCTAACTCTGGATGGAAGTCGTAATAAATTTCTGAACAGGGACCACACGGACCCGTCGGACCCGATGCCCAAAAATTATCTTCCTCATCCATCCGTTGAATGCGGTGTGCGGGAATCCCAATTTTGTCGCGCCAAATAGCAAATGCTTCATCATCTTCTCGGAATACGCTGACAACTAAATGGTCTGGAGGCAAACCGAATATTTTTGTGGAAAGTTCCCAAGCAAAAGCGATCGCTTCTGGTTTAAAATAGTCTCCAAAACTGAAATTACCCAACATTTCAAAAAAAGTGTGATGTCTGGCAGTGCGACCAACATTTTCAATATCGTTGGTACGGATACATTTTTGGGAAGTTGTGGCGCGGGGATATTTCCGGGGTTGTTGTCCGAGAAATATGGGTTTAAATGGTAACATTCCCGCAATAGTGAGTAAGACTGTTGGGTCTTCGGGAACTAGGGATGCGCTGGGTAAAATAGTGTGTTCCCGTTGTGCGTAAAAGTCGAGAAATATTTGTCGAATTTCGTTACCTGTGAGTTTTTTGGCAGACATAATTAAGATATTTGATTTTGATTTTCAGTCGATCCAGGTAATACTTTACCTTTTCTGTTGTTACTTTACTTTAGTAGCTACTAGGTGTTATAGACCATTAAGATAGCTATATTTTAGCTTTTGAACCAATAGACCTCTCCGGAAATTAAGATTTAACAACCTTGTTGGGAGTTTCAGGTAAATTATCGGAGATGTCTAATATAGTTAACTAATCAGTCTATAAGAAACGGACTAAGGCCGCTACGCGGAAGTTAAAAGTCATGCATCGAGTGTGTAATTCTGAGGTCTCCTCAGAATGTAAGACACACTCAAGACAGTTAAAAGTCAATCATTTTTGATTTGTAATTGTTTTAGGATTTTGTAACTGGTCAGTTATTTCCGCCATCCTGCACTAGGGCGTGTCATCAGTTAACAAATTGACAAAATAGCCATTCTATGATTAAGGGAGATGATGATAGCTATGCCAATAAAATGATTGAACTTGCCAAATAAATTCTACAATCGATGAATCTTTGCATCGTGCTGGTCAAATAAATCTGGTAGTAGATGGTATATTCACAACATCCGATTACCACATATCCAATGTGAAAATTCATACGAGTGTAAGCGATAGTTGTGCCCTTCTAGGCAATATTCAACGCCAACTTTCATGTTGAGTAAAAAAAATTACCTTTAGCGAATCAGGAGGTTATGATATTTTTAAGAAAAAAACTCCACATTGATGAGATGAAACTTTCCTATCTTGACTCCGGTGGAGTAGGAGTTAATATTCTTGCTTTGCACGGTCATTTTGTTTGTGGGCATTGGTTTGCCTCTCTCCCAGAGTATCTAGGGGAATCCTATCGTGTCATCGATCTTGACCAGCGTGGTCATGGTTGGAGTGATAAAACAGAAGAATATTCTCGGGAGGCTTACATTAATGATGCGCTTAAGGTTATTCACTTGCTCAAACTTCAGCCAGTCATTTTAATTGGTCATTCTCTAGGGGGGGTCAATGCTTATCAGCTTACAGCTCGCTTCCCTCAACTTGTACAGGGTATGATTATTGTTGACATTGGTGCAATAACCCAGAACGATTTGAGTTTTGTATTATCATCGCCTCAGCGTTTCCCACTCTGCAAACTTTAAATGCTTTGTTTACAGATGCTTGTATTGATGGCGGAAAATACTTTATGGAGAGTTTAAAAGAATACTCAGATGGATGGGGTTTTAGATTCTGATACAAAGACATGGTCGTGTCACAACAAAAATTGAATGGTGACTGGTGGCCTGAATTGACTGCTAAAGTGATTTAACACAAAATTTAATGGAATCTGTTCTTTACTGGAACGTCTCTTTGTACACGATATGCTTCAGAGGTCATGAAGAAACATGGTGGTGGCTCAATCGTAAATTTGGG
The DNA here is from genome assembly GCF_010692685.1 of Okeania sp. SIO2F5. NCBI lineage: Bacteria > Bacillati > Cyanobacteriota > Cyanophyceae > Oscillatoriales > Microcoleaceae > Okeania > Okeania sp. SIO2F5. The sequence goes on from NZ_JAAHGU010000105.1 coordinate 24,310, forward strand.
TTCCATTTCTTCGTTCATTGCTCAACCCGAATTTCTCGCATACAGTACGACAAAAGCAGCTATAGTCAATATGACTAGATGTATGGCCCTGGATCTTGATCCTTATGGAATCCGAGTGAATTGTGTGTGCCCAGGTACTATCCGCACTCAAGCAATAGATCGTCATCTGGCAAACATAGGGGTAAGTGAAGAACAATTTATAGAACAAGAGGCACCGCTTCACATTTTGAACCGTATAGGAAAACCCAAGAAGTTGCTTTCGCCATCTTATTTCTTGCTTCAGAGGAAGCTTCATTTATCACTGCGACATCTTTGATGGTTGATGGCGGATACATAGCGCGTTAAAGCTGATAGATTCGCTAATGGCAGTGAAACTGCTTTTCGTGATGGAGGTCAATTTGCAACTTTAACAAATATTCCATCGATAGAAGCAGAAGATTTCTTCCTCAGAGGTTAGCAATTATATCATGTCCGGATAATTGACATCTCCAGAAAAGAGGCAACAGGCAACAGCTCCGGAAAGCAACAGGGAACCCACCCCGAACCCCTCCTGGGAGGGGAATAATTGATAATTTATGGATAATAATTGACTTTATTTTTGATTTTTACCAGATGTCTATTAGACATCTCCAGAATTGGAGATGTGTATTAATGACTTCCGTTTTTGTTACTTTTGACTTTTGACTTTTGAGATCAAATCCGTTTTATTGGACATAAAAAATTTCTCCAATCGTCATAACTACGCTCATCTTTGTAATTCTCTCTCCTCCTGACTTGTCCTCCTGACTTCCCCTCCTGGGAGGGGGAGGGGCGAGGGGTGGGTTTACTCCTCCTTACTTAACCAATCTATAACTGTTTAACCGGATTTGATATAATGACTTCCGTTTTTCTTACTTTTAACTTTTAACTTTTGAATTTTGACTTCCGTACAGATATCTGTACCAGGCGAAGTACAAACAGATAGAGAGTACAACCAGCAACAGAGATAGAATTAGGAAATTATCCCAACGTTTCATCATAAACATAATTCCCGTGAGACACAAAACTATTTGCCAGGGAATCGCGATCGCAGTTGCCAGCAAATCTCGCCTGTTCTCTAATGTGATATTGACCGTGAGATTGCGGGGAATATTAACAGCGATCGGCTTCCAGAAACCGAAGGGACGGGTGACAGTATAAAAATTCTCCAGAACAGACCGTTCCGTTGCCGGAGTTAACAGAGTGCCAGCGATGCATCCTGCCAAAGAACAACTGCTAGGAATTAGAAATTGGATAAATTCAGCAAGTTGCAGATTCGGGAAGGAAGGTAAGACGATCGCCTTAGTAACAATTGCGGCCACCATGCCAGCAGCGATACCCGTGGCAAATCCATAACCATTAAACCGCCACCAATACCATCTTAACAGCAGAGGAACCGCCAGACCTGTACCCAATCCCAGGGTCAACCATCCCCAAATTTCATTGATATTGGAGATACTGAAGCTAAATAGCAATCCCACCATAACAATGATAACCGATGCCCAACGACTTTGAGCCAGCAGTTTGCGGTTGTCAGCTTGCGGATTGAGATAAGCTTGATAAATATCCTTCACCCAGTATGCAGCGCCACCATTAATTAAGGAATCAAAAGTAGACATCCCGGCGGCAATAAAACAAGCTAATACCAATCCTTTGATTCCCACTGGTAGGTAAGTAGCGATAACTGTTGGCAAGGGCTTTGTTGCACAAAAGATGATGTTTAGGGTAAAAATAAAGAAGTCAAGATGGTACACGAAACTACACTCAGCAGATATGAGTAAGAGTAAGTCTAAATCCAACTCCAAGTCCTTGTATCGACTCAAAAACTGGTCTGAGTATGATGCCTCCTTAAAGCAGCGAGGGAGTCTCACTTTTTGGCTGACTCCAGAGGCCATGGAGCAGT
>NZ_JAAHGU010000106.1:0-10249 GCF_010692685.1 Okeania sp. SIO2F5
AAAGAATAGTAGAGGAAGAAAGTTTTTTGTTTGTACTCTTATCCGGACAAGAAATAATATTATGTCCGCTGGTATCGTTTGTGTAAATTCAAAGGTGAATATCTATAGGAAATTTAAGTTTTTTTTCTTGCTCTTAAGTATTCCTCCCTGTTCCCTGTTCCCTACCTTTGCTATACAATACCGATGCTACCGGACATGATATAATACCTCAAATCACCAACGCCGAAAAACGTAGCTTGAGACACCAAACCCTACAATTGTATCGGTTAACAGAGGAAGAAATTAGGATAATTGAAGATAGTGTTCAATAATGATCTATAATTAAAGTATTTGTTTTTATTGAGAATCTTACTAATGAAATCAACAACGATTTATTTGCCAGAAGAAACTGAAGCTAATCTACAAAAATTAGCTACTCAAACAGGAAAATCTATTCCTGAAATTATCCAAGAATTAATCACCGATTATCTTACTAAAAAAACTCAAAAATTACCTAAATCAGTTGGAATGGGGTCAAGTGGCAGATCGGACTTATCCTCTAAAACAGAAATAACTTTCAATCGCTAGAATAAACATAGGTTAATTAATTTTAATTTATCATGGAAAATATTACGATTCAAGTTGACCCTGAAATTGCCAAAGCTTACCGAGAAGCAGAACCAGAAAAACAGCAAAAAATCCAAACAATTGTTAATGATTTGCTTAAATCAATTATACAAGATAAATCTTTAGAACAAATTATCGAAGAAATGCAGAAACAAGCTAAAGCAAATGGATTAACACAAGAAATTTTAGACCAAATACTGGAAGATGAATAAACTACGATTAGTTATTGATACCAATATTTTAGTCAGTAGTATTTTGATTGAATCATCTCTTCCTGACATTGCTTTTAAAGAAGCCAGAAAAATTGGTACTATTTTATTTTCTGATGTAACATTTCAAGAATTACAAGAAGTCTTGACTCGTTCAAAATTTGATAAATATATTCCCCTAGATATTCGTTCTCAATTTCTGGCAAAGATTAAGCTAGAATCAGAACAGATTTTAGTATCTGAAATCGTCAATAAATGTAGAGATCCAAAAGATGATAAATTTTTAGACGTTGCTGTTAATGGCCAAGCCACTCATATTATAACAGGAGATAAAGACTTATTAGAACTGAATCCATTTCAAGGAATCCCTATTTTAACTCCAAAGCAATTTTTAGAATTTATTAAAGACATAAAACCATGAAATAGATACCAGACAAAAGGAGAGAGAGAATAGATATAGCAATTCTATTTTAGTTGTAATATTTTGGTGGTAGTTAGGAATCTAGGGAAAACTGGGAGCATCTTCCTCCCACTACTTTGACAAACTTCTCACATTTCCTACACTTCCGACTCTACTCCTTATTTCTTCTACCAAAATTTGCCAGAAGTAAATAATAACAAGGAACCAAATAGAGTGCCACAAGAGTCGAAAATTAATCTTATTATTTAAGCTATGCGCGAAATTAAAAAATTAGGGGATAGTGTTAAAAAGTTGAGTCTTACTAATACTTAATTAATTAGAGGTTTAAAAATGGAAAATCTAGAATATTCAGGATATTGGTGGTTGCCCTCAGAGCCAGAGAAAAAAATAGCTGGTACTCTGACATTTACAAATTATGAGGGAATTAAACTGCGACTAATGGGTTCATGTCTCAAACTGATGGTAGGCTCATCTGCTGGAAAATTGGTATTAAATCTTGATTTTCCAATTATTTTAGGATTTGCAGATCGAGAGATTATTACTCTTTGTGATTGTACTTTTTCAAGTGGAGTATATGATTCAAAGTTTGCTTTAATTGGCAGATACTTTACTAACGAAGACGAAATATTCTTTCATAAAGCTAAGGTACAGTATAGTTATTTATCTGACTGGGCTGACTTACCTCGTATTAGAGAAGATGAATTACCATCTCAGGATAAAGAAGAAGAATTAAGATTTATATATACTCGTCCTGAAACGATTGAAGCAACTACAAAAGATGGAAAATTTTCTCTTGATTATCGTTACTCCAACAAGTCTTGTGTAAATATTGACTTTAAGCAATTTGCATCATTCATCATTCAACCAAATCAAGAACTTTCATTTAAAGATTTTCACTCTAAATTCATACATCCTCTAAATCACTTTCTAACTTTTGCAACTGATAGAACTAACTGCATTACTGAATTAACACTTTATTCCCGTCACGGCGATTTTCTACACAGAGAAAATAGTAGTGACAATCTAGACGAAATGCCTATCAAAGCTATCTATCAAACTATATACCCTGAGAGAAAAAAAACAGATCAATTATTTACTGAACTTGATATGCTTTTATCTTTATCTTATATTAAGATTAAGAGTGATTTTTCCTCAGTTCTGAACAAATGGTTTGATTCTTGGGAAAGATTAACTAGTATTTTTAATTTGTTCTTCGGTATCAGGTACAAACCAAATGTGTATTTAGAGAATCAATTTCTGAATCTTGTTCAAGCTGCGGAATCTTATCATCGTCGTCGTCGAACAGAAACAGACAAAAAAAATTTGCCAGATGATGAGTCTGAAAAGAAGTGTCGAGATGCAGTTATACATAGTCTAGATAAACTAGATAGTCTTCCTGATGAATATAAAGAATGGGCAAAAGACAAACTTCAGTGTAAGAACAATCGGGACTTAACACTAGAAGAAAGGTTAATAGATTTAACTGAATTAATACCAGAAATAACCAGTGAATTAATTAAAGATAAATTTTTTTGTGCTCAAATTGCAGCAACGAGAAACGATTTTGTTCACGATAATAAAAAGAAAAAGAAAAAATCAGTTGAATTAGAAAAATTACCTGACTTAGTAGAATCACTTTCTTTCATTTTGCAAGCTTGCTTTTTGATGGAACTAGGTTTTGATTCAAAGGAATGTTACCAGTTACTTAACAGAAATCTTCGATATCAATATACACTCGAGAGAGTAAGAAAAAAGAAGTATTTTGATTGTCCGAAAGAAAACTTATCAAAAATGCCTTGATATAAATTATGACTTCTTATTTCGTGTTGACAGATGAGTTATATAGAATCCAAACGAACAAATATTACTCAATAAATGGCGTATTTTGCCATTAGAAAAACACCAATATGTATTAGATGTCGGTTGAGTTGAGGAAGCTCAAACCAAACCTACATCTAATTATCAATTATCAATTAACGAATCCTTATTACTTCTACCAAAATTCGCTAGAAGTAAATACGAACAGGGAACAAGATAAAGAGCAACGAGTGTTGAACCAGCTACACCACCAGCGATCGCTACTGCCAAAGGAGGCCAAAAACTACCACCTCCTAACAATAAGGGCACAAACCCAATCATTGTTGTTAAAGTTGTAGCAATTACATGACGAGTTGAACGTAGGACTACTTTTCGGGTAGCTCGACGGTTGCCTTGAGATGCTTCTGGGTCTTCCAGGATGGCAGCCATAACTACAACTGAGTCGTTAATGGCAATTCCCACTAAACCAAATGTGCCGATCAGACTCATAAACCCAAAGGGATAGCCAAATAACCATAAACTAAAAAATCCTAATCCTACAGCACAAATAGCAACTAAACCAATTATGGAAGCTGCTCGGAATGAATTTAAGGATAACACCAAAATTGAGGCTGACAATACTAATATAACTGGGAGAGTTGAGAAAAGATTTCCTTGAGCATTGCCTTGTTGTTCTGCCTCTCCAGCAATTTCAGACCAGTACCCAGATGGTATTTCAAAATCTGCATCATTTAACTTTTGCTGCCATTTTGTGAAAATTTCTGAAGGTAAAACCCCAGCAGCGAGAAAACCTTGAATTGAGTTTACTCTTCTACCGTTACGCCTTTTAATGACTGAAAATTGTGGTTCTAATTCTACTTCTGCTAAAGCTGATAGAGGTATTGTGTCAGTTGCATTCAGGCGATTTTGATTGAGACTGGAACCAGTCGGTTGTAAATCTAGGGATTTAATTTGGTTAAAGTCTCCTCTTTGAGTATTTGATACTCGCACCCGCACTGGTAATTCTTCAACACCTTCGAGGATAGAACCTCCTAAATTTCCCTCTAGTAAAGTATCTAACTGTTCCGAAACAGTAGCGCGATCTAGTCCTGCTAAACGAATCTCTTCTTCATCCACTAACAGTTTTAGTTGAGGTCGAACATCGTTTAAGGTGCTGCGGGTATGAGTTACTTTCGGAGTTTGAGCTAATAGCGCTCTTGCTTGTTCTCCTATTTGTTGTAGACGGTTTAAGTTGGGACCATAAATTCGTAGTTCCACTGGTGCATCAAAAGGAGGTCCCTGTTCCAATAGTCGCACTAAAATTTGAGCTTTAGGAAATGCGCTATCAACTTCTGCTTGAATTCTGTTAACTAATTCTGGTTTAGCGATCGTATTTAGCTGCAAAAATCCTTGAGCATAATTGAGATACCGTTCTTTACCTGCTTTTAAGTTGTAGTAATACCTGGGCGAACTACGGGCTAAAAACCACTGTAATTCATCAATTTCTGGGTGCTGTAAAATTAGCTCTCGGACTTTTAGAGCAGTATTTCTTGTTTTTTCAATTGAGGTGATAGCTGGCAATTCTAATTCAATTTGTACTTGGTCTCTATCTACTTGAGGAAAGAATTGTTGGGGCAGAGTTCCTAGCTGAACTATACCAGTTATTGGTAATATTAAACCTAATAATATTCCTAACAAAGGAGAACTATATATGCTGCGTAAACTTAGTTGATAAATTTGAGTTAAATAAGAATTTGAAAATCCTGTTTTCCACCATAGCTGTTTAGTTTTTTGCCAGGAATTACGGTCTGGATTGTGGTATAATTTTGCTGTTATTGCCGAACTGATTGTAATTGATATTAATAGTGAATAAAGAACAGCTAAAATCACACTAATACCAATACTACCAACAAATTCTCCAGAAGGACCAGGCATAATTGCAATTGGTAAAAACGCCAGAGCTGTAGTTAAAGTTGATGCCATTAAAGGCATAAATAAATGATGAATTGCTTTAGTAATTGCTACTTCTGATTTTAGACCTGAAGCTATACCTTGACTAACTTCATCAACCACAATAATTGCTGTATCAATTAATAGCCCTAAAGCTACAATTATTCCAGTTATTGACATTTGATGTAGAGGTATATCTAACAATCCCATCGAACCTAACACCATACAAGTTGATAGAGGTAGGGCTAAACCAACAACAATTGCAGATTTCCAACCCATTAAAAAGACTGTAATTGCAAATACTAGAAAGCCACTAATAAACAAATTTAAAATCAGACTATCTAGACGATTTTCAATATAATTACTTTGATTAAAAATCATCTCTAGTTTCAGACCTTTGCCTAGTTGTTCGCGGAATTTATCAATTTCTGTTTCTGCTGTTTTTGCCCAAAGGTCTATTTGATAATCTGATTCGACAAATACCCCTAATGCAGCAGCAGGACGACCATTAATTAATGTTAATTCTCTGGGCGGTTTAATAATAGTTTTCCTCACCTCAGCAATGTCGCCAAGGAGAGCAAATTGTCCTTGTTCGCTAAAATTAATTGGAATACTCCGAATCCTTTCTAAAGAATCTAAATCTGATTCTATTTCTAATAGTAAATCATTATTTTGACTGCGCATTATACCTGCTGAAACCTTAGCATCGCTCTGTTGAATTTGCGTTGATAATTGTTGAGGTGTTAACCCAATACTAGCTAACTGAACCTGGTCAATTTCTACGATAATTTCTTCATTTTGCTTGCCAAAAATATCAACCTTTTCTGTACCCGATAATCCCAAAAATTCATCTTTCAACAATTCAGATAAACGGTTAAGAATTGCATAATTAGGTTCGCTATCTTGTTCCCAAATTAAAGCTGCAATCAAAGCATAAGCCTTAACTTCTACCTCCTCTAGTCGTGGTGGACTCGCACCCACAGGTAATTCAGGAGCAGCTCTATTTAATCGCTCTCTAATTCTTAACCAAACCGCATCAGCATCTGCCTCTTCAACGGAGTCTAACAGTTCAATATCGATAATCGAACTACCCGCTCTAGAGTCTGATTCGTAGCTTTTAATTTCCTCAATTTCAGATAATTCTTCTTCTATTTTTTCTGTAACTAAAGCTTCAACTCGTTCAGCATCAGCTCCAGGCAAAAAAGTTGTGACAAACCCTTGACGAGAAACTAATTCAGGGTCTTCAAGTCGTGGCAATGTGAAAAAAGCTGAAATTCCCCAGGTGAGAATTACCAATATTGCCAGGATTAATAATCTAAAGTTTCGATAAAATAAAGTAGTCATTTTCAGTTATCAGTTATAAATAGGGAGGAGTCAGGAGACAGGAGACAGGAGACAGGAGACAGAAGTATTTTCATCACTTAGGGAGGAATCAGGAGACAGGAGACAGGAGACAGAAGTATTTTCATCACTAATTATCTGGAGATGATATTACAGCTAGGGAGGAGTGGCGTACCTCTCGCCTGATGGAATTTGCTGTATCAGTTCTAAACTATCTTGAATCATATTCCCCCTGCAACGTAAATGCTCCCCAATAATAAGGACTTATCTCAGTCTCTAACATCTGCAATTGAGCTGCCCGCAATGCCTCCACAGGTGATAATCTCTGGTCTAACATTCCTTGATAAAACTGCGACATTAAATCTGCTGTTCTAGAATCATCAACAACCCACAACGAACCTACTACCCGTTTTGCCCCTGCATACATGAATATCTTTGTCAAACCTACCAAACCTTCTCCTTTAATATCCTTCCCTAAAGCTGTTTGACACGCACTCAATACTACTAATTCTGCTGGTAAGTTAAGATTAAAAATATCATTCAGTCGGAGGAAACCGTTTTGCCAGTTGCCGTTTTTATCCACTAACGACATGACAACCCCTGACAATTCTGGTTGCTTACCGTTAGCAAAACCGTGAGTGGCAAAATGTACAATCTGATATTGGGCTAATTCCTGACTGGTTGCTATTTCTCTGTTGGCCTGAAAATCAAAAGCTTGAGTGCGTTCCGACTCTGGTATTAAAGCCATAATTGCTTCTGCTTCAGTGCGAGTACCTGGAAGTCTATCCCATCTAATACCAACATCTCTAGCAGCCCTATCTAATTGTTGTGCCTCTAGGGGGAAAGCTCGACTCCGAGATTCTGCTGTAGATATTGTGGTAGTTTTACCTGTAAACCTAGCATCATCAGGGCTAAATACTGGGTCGGCAATAATAGCCACTTTCTTCGGGGCAAGTTTCCGAGATTTTGTACTATTGCGGATATTGGCAATAGTAGTAACTGAAGGGAGATTTACTATTTCGTGGTTAACTATTAAAGGTTGATAACCATCACTTTCTTGATCGGTATTTGGTATTGATAAGACGGAAAAAGGAATTTCTTGTAAGAAGCGATCGGCAACTATTAATAAACGTTTTTTGTTTAATTTATCGGTAACTGGTTTGATCAGAATTTCTGTCAGCTCATCGGCAGCACTATCAACTTTTGCTATGTCGTTGCGTTCTCGTGGGTTTGTTATTGTCACCATCAACTCTATAGCAGCATTTTTGATTTTTGCTTGGGGAGGAAGTTGATAACTGTGGATGCTATCTTTGGTGACTGCCCATAAATAGCTGCTTTTTTTTCCCAGGGAATATTGTAGAAGTAAGGTGTTGTCATCTAATACTTGTTGTTGAACTTCTTTGAGAGTGAGGGGTTGAGGTTCAGTTAGAGCTGCATAATTTGGGCTGGTGGTACGAATTTTGATGCGTAACTGGTTGTATTCATCTATGAGTTGGTCTCTTGTTTGTTCGATGTTGGCTTTTTGTTCGCAGGTGTATTCTCCACTAAGGAGTTTGATGCGTTGGGTTTCGATGGCATTGAGTTGTTGTTGCAGCTCTGTTTCTGCCATTGCTAGTTTGGGATCTATTCCTTGGCGGATATTGACACTAGCTTCGTTGAGGAGTTCGAGGAAAGCACGGGCGCGACTGCGTTCACTGGCGTGAAAGGCTTTAGCATCGTAACCTTGCTTTGGATTTTGTTTGTGGAGTTCCATGAGTAAGTCGATGTAGAATTCATATCTATCCTGGACGGTGGCGAAGTAGGAGGCGCGGAGTTCAACACTAGCAATTTTGGTACGGAGGTCTTCAATTATTTCTAGGGATTTTTCTATGAAAGTTCGACTTTCAGTGAGTTTGCCTTGGTCTCGTTTGAGCCAAGCGATATTAAAAAGAGTGCCTGCTTCCCCATCCCGATCGCCTACTTGCCGTCTTATAGGTAATGCTTGATTTAAGTAATTAAAAGCTGTTTGTTTTTCTCCTAAGCTATTGTAGGCAAGGCCAATATTATTGAGAGTCCTTGCTTCTCCACGGCGATCGCCTACTTGCTGATATATAGGTAATGCTTGATTTAAGTAATTAAGTGCTGTTTGTTTTTCTCCTAAGCTATTGTAGACACTGCCAAGATTATTGAGAGTGCTTGCTTCTCCACGGCGATCGCCTACTTGCTGATATATAGGTAATGCTTGATTTAAGTAATTAAGTGCTGTTTGTTTTTCTCCTAAGCTATTGTAGACACTGCCAAGATTATTGAGAGTGCTTGCTTCTCCACGGTGATCACCTACTTGCTGATATATAGGCAATGCTTGATTTAAGTAATTAAAAGCTTTTTGTTTTTCTCCTAAGCTATCGTAGACACTGCCAATACTTGTAAGAGTGGTTGCTTCCCCACGGAGATCACCTACTTGCTGATATATAGGCAATGCTTGATTTAAGTAATTAAAAGCTTTTTGTTTTTCTCCTAAGCTATCGTAGACACTGCCAATACTTGTAAGAGTGGTTGCTTCCCCACGGAGATCGTCTACTTGTCGTTTTATAGGTAATGCTTGATTTAAGTAATTAAGAGCTGTTTGTTTTTCTCCTAAGCTATTGTAGACAAGGCCAATATTATTGAGAGTGCTTGCTTCCCCACGGAGATCGCCTACTTGCCGTCTTATAGGTAATGCTTGATTTAAGTAATTAAGAGCTGTTTGTTTTTCTCCTAAGCTATCGTAGACATAGCCAATATTATTGAGAGTGATTGCTTCCCCACGGCGATCGCCTACTTGCTGATATATAGGTAATGCTTGATTTAAGTAATTGAGTGCTGTTTGTTTTTCTCCTAAGCTATCGTAGACATAACCGATCCAAACGAGTGTAACTGCTTCCCTCCTCAAGTTACCTATTTTCCTAAATAGTAATAGCGCTTCTTCCCATTTAGCGATGGCTTGCTTCCGAGATTCTGCTGTACCTTGCTTATACAGTTTCATTACTTCATCAAAGACTTTTTCTGCTTCAGCATCAGGGTTGATTTGAGCAGCAACTTCTCCCTTATTCACAATACTTGGCAACATTAGGAGAGGGAAACTCACACTAAATAATATCAGACTATTAATACTGAGAATAGACAACCATCGTACTGGAGAAACCATAGATATTATCCCTTTCTAAGCAATTAGAAAACTTCATATTAATATACTTCCTGTTTCAAGAAAGATATGCAGTATCCAGTAGGTTGGGTTAAGCGTCGGAGCGCAACCCAACAATTATAACTCTTTGTGTTGGTGCATTGTAATGGTCGTGAATTGTCCAGCAATATTTGTGACCACAACAGTGGGAGCAAGATGCTCCCATACTAGGTATTCTTTTTTGCTGTATACCATTATGCGAACAGGACTATCTTTTTGTGGGGTTTCCGGATGTCAACCCAATCTACAAAGTAGCTAAATATTTTGATAGTATCCAGTAGGTTGGGTTAAGCGTCGGAGCGCAACCCAACAATTCCAACTCTTTGTGTTGGTGCATTGTAATGGTCGTGAATTGTCCAGCAATATTTGTGACCACAACAGTGGGAGCAAGATACTCCCATGCTAGGTATTCTTTTTTGCTGTATACCATTATGCGAACAGGACTATCTTTTTGTGGGGTTTCCGGATGTCAACCCAACCTACAAAGTAGCTAAATATTTTGATAGTATCCAGTAGGTTGGGTTAAGCGTCGGAGCGCAACCCAACAATTCCAACTCTTTGTGTTGGTGCATTGTAATGGTCGTGAATTGTCCAGCAATATTTGTGACCACAACAGTGGGAGCAAGATACTCCCATGCTAGGTATTCTTTTTTGCTGTATACCATTATGCGAACAGGACTATCTTTTTGTGGGGTTTCCGGATGTCAACCCAACCTACAAAGT
>NZ_JAAHGU010000106.1:10349-26185 GCF_010692685.1 Okeania sp. SIO2F5
AATATTTGTGACCACAACAGTGGGAGCAAGATACTCCCATGCTAGGTATTCTTTTTTGCTGTATACCATTATGCGAACAGGACTATCTTTTTGTGGGGTTTCCGGATGTCAACCCAACCTACAAAGTTGCCTAAACTTCATCTAACTTCTGACTCCTGACTTCTAACTTCTGACTTCACCAACTGCCCAGGCGCCAATTGATTAGTTCCATTAGTCACAATCAAATCTCCCGGTTGCAATACCCCACGCACCAAACTCCGGTCTCCCTCTGTATGTAACACTTCAACCATTCGTTTTTCAGTCTGATAAGTTCCCGCAGGTAAATTCAAATCTGACTGCGAAGGCGGTACAAGAGCATAACTTGCCAACAACCCCCGCTCTCCCCAAACTAAAGCATAAGTAGGCAACCAATATCCTTCCATCTCATGAGTCTGATTTAATCCCAGACGAACAACAGTACCAGGAGCAATAGCTTGAGGTAGTGCCAAAATCACAGTTTGCGTCCGAGTCATAGAATCTACTTCTGGTAATATCGACAGCACTCTTGCACTATAAATTCTCTCTCCCACCCTAACTTCCTGCTGACTACCAACTCTCAGACTGGAAGTCTTCCCTGGTGGCACCCCAACCCGAACTTTCCTTTCACCACCCTCAACCAAACGCACAACACCCTGACCAGCATTAACCACAACTCCTTCATCTAAATGTCGGACTGAAACAATACCGGAAAAAGGTGCAAATAGAGTACTCTTTCTCAGAACAACATCAATTTCAGAAATTTGTGCCTCGAAACGTCTAATTTCTGCTTGTTGAGCTTCTATTTGTTCCCTGCGAGTTCCAGCAATCAGTTCGTCTAACTGACTTTGCACCTGACCTACCCTAGCTCGTTGAGCTTCTATTTGTTCCCTACGAGTTCCAGCAATCAGTTCGTCTAACTGACTTTGCACCTGACCTACCCTAGCTCGTTGAGCTTCTATTTGTTCGCTGCGAGTTCCAGCAATAAGTTCGTCTAACTGACTTTGTGCCTGACGTACCCGCGCTTGTTGAGCTTCTACTTGTTCCCTACGAGTACCTGTTTCCAGTTTCTCTAGTTCGCTCTTTGCTTGCTCCAGTCTTGCTTGTAAAGTATCTGCTTGGGTTGAAGCTTCGTCAAACTGCTCTTGAGAAATTGCTCCTTCGGTATAAAGTTCTTGACGTCGTTTCTCCTGAAGGCGAGCGAGATTTAATTGTTCTTCTAAGTCCAAAACTCCCGAACGAGCAACTTTTATATCTTCAGTACGCGGTCCGGTTTGCAACTCCTGTAATTTTGCTTGTTCTTGGAGTAGGGATGCGCGAGTTGCCGCAATTACTTCTGGTCTCGGTCCGGTTTGCAACTCCTGTAATTTTGCTTGTTCTTGGAGTAGGGATGCGCGAGTCGCTGCTATTACTTCTGGTCTCGGTCCGGTTTGCAACTCCCGTAATTTTGCTTGTTCTTGGGCCAAGGATGCACGGGTGGCTGCAATTACTTCTGGCCTTGCTCCATTTTCTAGTTCTTTGAGTGTGGCGATCGCTCTATCTTTCTGTGCTATTAATACTGCTTTTTGAGCTTTTGTTTGGCTAGTGTCCAGTTGAGCGATCGCTGTTCCCTTGGTTACTTCTTCTCCTTCTTCTATATATATAGATGTGAGTAAACCAGATTGTTCAAAACCTAATTCGCTGGTTCTTTTGGCTTCTACAATTCCTGTGTAACTCTGGGAAACGGAATAGGAGTTTACTAATTTAATTGGGATAGCTTGAACGGATAGGATATTGGGAAGAGTGGTTTCTAAGTTTGGTTTGGCAGAAATATTCCGCTCCTGAATAAATTTTAGACCGCCAAAAGCTATTCCTAGAGTCACCAACACGAGACCAACGCGAAGAAATTTTCTATCCTTGACTTTAGGTTTGAAATTAGTGACTTCTGACTGAATTGGTAAAGTTTCCATCTTTTCAGTTAAGATTTCCACTTTGCCATTAATTTCATGGGGTTTAGAGTCTAGCAAATTATTCTCTTTCATTGCTTTAAAATTTAGCTTAGGTAGAGATTATAAAATTTTTGTTAAATAGCCTATCAGCTTTTAGCATTTCTGTACCGGAATGCTCCGCAAATGCGCAAAGCTGACCGCTGACTGCTCCTTTAAGTTAGATTCAAATGGACATTTAAAACAATCGTTTGATTTATTTAAATTAAAACATACGTTTGAAATAATTGCAAAGGGAAGGAAGAAGGAAGAAGGAAGAAGGCAGAAGTCATATCAAATCCGGTTAAACAGCCATAGAATGGTTAAGTTAGGAGTCCTCAGGAGTCAGGAGACAGGAGTCAGGAGGAGAAAGAATTACAAAGATGAGGGTAGTTATGACGATTGAAGATTTTTTTTATGTCCAATTAAACGGATTTGATATCAAATAAATATTAGATCGCGTAGGGTGCGTTAATGAAATGTAACCCACGCCTCCTAAAGTATGAGGTGCGTGAGGTGTAATATCATGTCCGGTAGCATCGGTATTGTATAGCAAGGGTAGGGAACACTTAACTGGGAACAGGGAACAGGCAAGAATACTTAAGAGCAAGAAAAAAACTTAAATTTCCTGTAGATATTCACCTTTGGGTTTACACGAACGCGCCCCAGCGGACATGATATCAAACCGATCGCGAAGCGGAACGGAGTTCTATCATTATTCCAAAAATGGTAAGCGTACCGTCACACACCCTACTAAATATTGGTGGTGGTGCATAGTAATGGTAGAGAGAGTGTGGGGAGATGGGGACCCACCCCTAACCCCTCCCGTGGAGGGGAGTATGGGAGAAATTAAAAAATATATATCTTCACCAAAACCCATGCAGGACTACCTAAATATTTTGTTTGCCAACAGCGTATAAATTGTTAATTCCAACAAGATTTTTTTCCTAATTTCTCCCACCTCCCAAGACTAAATTGTCTCGTATTAATGATAAAATCTGACATCACAATAGACTACTTTTAGGGAGAAATGTTTTGCAAATATTTGAAATTCATGGTATTTATAAAAAAAATCATAATCGTAAAATATGTATCGTTATTAGCTTGATTTTAATCAATTTATCATGTTTAAGCACTCGCCCTACTCTGGCAACAGAAGAAAAACAGGAGCTGATGGGAGAAATTCAAAAGTATGCTGAAGAATTTAGTAATTCTAAGTCTAATGACCCTATTACTCAACAAATACCTGTTTACCAACTAGATGATATTTTACCCTCCGACTGGGCTTATGAAGCATTAATAAGTTTACGCGATCGCTACGACTGTCTCTCTGGTTATCCTGACAATACTTACCGAGGCAACCGCGCCATCACCAGATATGAATTTGCAGCCGCTGTAAATGCTTGTTGGCAAACCATCGAAAGTTTCCTGGCAGAAAATCAAGCAGAATTAATTCAACAAGATGACCTGATAGTTATCGAAAGACTTATACAAGATTTTCAGGTAGAAATAGCTAACCTCAAAGCACGCACTGAAGGTTTAGAAAATCGAGTAGATGCTTTAGAAGCACAACAGTTTTCTACTACCACCAAATTAAATGGTCAGACAATTTTTGCAGTAAACGCTGGTGGGTTTGATGGCGATCGCCTCATTGATCCTAATGGAATAGAGCTTGCAGATGAAAATCCTCAAGCTACATTTCTATATCGAGCAGTTTTCGATTTTGATACCAGTTTTCGGGGTACAGACTTATTAAAACTACGGGTTGATACAGGCAGTAATGGCTTTATTGATAACGCTACAGCTATACTCGAACCCAACTTTGGTAGTATTCTAGATTTCTCTAAACGTCCCCCACGAGATGACGAGTTTGGTATTGGGAGAGTTTTCTACAGTTTTCAGGTCGTAAAAAATTTATCTCTATCTATCGGACCGTTAATTGAAGCGTTGGATTATATAGATAATAATAGTTATGCGGATTTAAGCTTTCGCGACTTTTCCACAGAAAACCTAGTATATAACTACGTTGCATTTCCTGTTAACGGCATTGGTGGTGGAGCAATATTAGAATGGAACCCTGGTGGCAGTGCTTTCAACCTTCGCGCTTTATATATTGCCCCAGACTCAGCTAACCCTTCCCAAAATGGTCAAGGTCCTTTGCCAGTCTCTATCTTTACATTATTACTCTATCCTGATGGTAGGGGGTCCCGGGGTCTATTTGGTTTCCATCAAGGAATGGTGGAATTTGAATATAATCCTTCATCTAGATTTAGTCTACGTTTGCTTTACAGTGGAGGAAAAGTTTTTTCTCGCAATTTTGATGCGGTGGGAGTGAATTTTGAGTGGGGTTTTTCTGCCAAGTTTGCTGTTTTTGGTCGCTATGGTTATAGCAGCTATGACGATACAGATTTTGGGGATATCAATCCGAACTATTGGATGGCAGGTATTTCTGGATTAGATGTTTTGCAAGAAGGCGATCGCTTGGGGGTAGCAGTTGGACAGCCTTTTGTTGTGGATGAAATTGGTAATTCAACTCAGACAAATTTGGAAGTTTTTTATAATTATGCAGTGAACGATAATATTCAGATTTCTCCTGTTTTGCAACTTGTTTTTGACCCTAGTAATCAAAAGAGTAATGGCACGATTTTTACTGGTACGTTACGGACTGTTTTTTACTTTTGAAGTAGTCAGAAATAATTAATAGTATATTCGTTTAATCGGTATGATAATATTTATATTCCGGCTCTAAAACCATCTTAATCCATGGCAATTCATGGCTGTAGATATGTCCAATTTAGCCCATACTACTGAAGAAAAACTATAGCGCTGTGCGCAGGCAACAGCTCCGGAAGGGGGAATAAAAAGCTGATAAGATAAAACTTTTAGCTATTGGACAGTTCCTGTAATTTGTAAATATGCCAGCGCACATTGCTATATATGATATGAGATATTTTAGCCCTAATATAGGTTTCTCAAAGGCTAAATCCCTACTACGAGCTGTAATTAGAACTATTTAACTGGACATGATATTAGATGTTTTGCAACAAGGCGATCGCTTTGGGGTAGCAGTGGAGTAGACTTTTGTTGTGAATTAAATTGTTCAACAATTAATAATTAATAATTAATTAGGGCTTGCTGATTAAATATAAAAGCATTGACATATAAAGACAAGTGCCTTTTTGGGAACGAAAAAAGTGCGCCTGTTTCAGTCTAAAACGCTCAAAAAGGAGGGTATTTTAGGCGCATAGTTGGGCAGAACAATCAAGGGACAAAACGCCCGCTCCTACTTCCTCGCTCCCGATCCATTTCTCCCCTCCACCGGAGGGGGAGAGGCGAGGGGTGGGTTGTCTCCTGTCTTCCCCTCCACCGGAGGGGTTGGGGGTGGGTTGTCTCCTGTCTCCTACCCCTACTAAAATACTTTTGAGCGCAAACCCTAATTATTACCTCTCCTGGAAAAGAAGAGGATTGACTAATCATGAAAATTTTTCTTCTCTTGGTCGATTGGATATGGCGAGGAGACCCGTTCTTACAGACCCGCTCCGAAGTACGCCATCCCACCCTTCGGGAAGCTGCGCTAACGACCGCTTATTATCCCCTGAAAAGGGGAGGCGCATACCCACAATTTTTCGGTAATTCAACTCAGACAAATTTGGCAGTTTTTTATAATTATTTTGAGTAGTACAAATGTTAGTCATGCAGATTTAAGCGAAGTTACTTTTGATGATTGTAACTTGAACAATGCTAATCTCAGTCACACGACTTTTTATGATGTTTATATTCAGGGTTCAAATCTGAGTAATGCTGACTTCAGTAATGCTCAAATTAAAGCTATGTCTGGTTGGAGTGAAGCTAACTATACTAATGTTAATTTTCAGAATGCTTGGTACTTAGATCCACAGGATATACCATCAGAAATTGACCCTGATGAAGCAGGATTAATGTTTATTGGTTATGGCAGCGACCTGAGTGGCAAAGATTTAAGTAATGTAGATTTATCCGAACAAGAAATAAATTATGCTAATTTTAGTAATGCCAATTTAAGTGGTGCAAATTTGAGTGACACAGACTTGAGTGATACAGATTTTACTAATGCTAATTTAGAAAATGCTAACTTAAATGGAGCTGATTTAACTAATGCTAATTTGACTAATGCTAATTTAGAAAATGCTGACTTAGATGGGGTGATTTTTGATAATACAATTATGCCAGACAGCAGTATTAGGAGCGATGAAGAAGAATAATACCATTTATCAAAAACTTTTCTATATTTTCTTGAGTCGGGGAGTAGGTAGGGACGTTATATGCAACTTCCCTACAGAGAAGTAAACATAATAATAATTAACATTAACTGGGCTGCTAATTAGTAAAAAGTAATTTTGCCAGTGTTAATTACTTAATAACTGAAGTGTTACCTAAGTATAGCATTTGGCAACATTTAGATAGGCAACAGAAATACTACTTCATAAATTAGACTGTTATTCCAAGATTTAAGTCTATGCTCACATTAGAAAACTAGCTTCAGAAGTATATATAGTTTCAAAATTATCATCAGTAACTTGTCTTAAACAGAATGTTAGATCTGCGGCTCCAAAATTAGAGTTAATATCATAGGCAAAATATGCTTCAGATAAATCTAAAAATCCAGAGACAAAAGAAAACTCTTCGCTACTTGCAATTAATCCTAGAAAGTTGCCATTTCTAAATACAGCTTCTCCAAATAATAAATCAGCGTTGCTATAGTCAAAATTTAAAAAACTCAAGTCAAAGTTATCAAGTTTTATAAATTCTATGCCTTTGCCAGTTAATTTCGAGCCATTAAAACTGAAAGACCCGTAATAGTTATTCCCGGTAGCAGGTCCACGATGAGGAGATACCTCAAAATCGTATTTAATAGTATTTGTCTCATTACTTTCACTCATAATGGCACAACCAAGCCTTAGACTTGTGCTGGTAGATCTGAGTTTGTGATTTATATTAGCCATTATTATTTTTCTTGAGGTAATTTTTTAATTTGTTCAGAGATTTTACAAAACAATATTTCTAGGTTTGATATTATCAAAGCCGAAATCAATTTTAGTTGGGCGACATTTATTTATATCTAGTCAATATTCATATTTTTATGATCAACAATAATTTTTTATTTTGGATTAATTTTTTATTAATATTTAGGTCAAAAATATCAATTTTTTGTCAATATTTTAAGTAAGATTTGTGGATTTTCTATGCATATTTATTGAGATATAATGTTTTTTTGTGATGATACATTTTCTTTTTTAGTTTAGCTAAATTAAAAATAATTGGTATGCAGAGCTATTCTCAGTGTGGTTGTGTATAAAATTTATAGGGACTTTAGAATCAGAGAATAGTGGTCAGAGTTTCAGATTTTATTATCTATTTTTTAATTTTTTACAAATTCTGCATTGATTACTATACTATAGCAATGTGCGCTGGCATATTGACAAATTACAATAACTGTCCAATAGCTAGAAGTCTTATTTTATCGGTTTTTTATTCCCCCTGTTGCCTGTTGCCTGTTGCCTGTTGCCTGTTGCCTGTTGCCTGCGCACAGCGCTATAAATTGTAGTATGGTAGTCAACATCAATTAGTAGATTTTGCTGATAATCAGTAGTTAAAAAATTAATATTATATACTCTGCTTCAAGATGGAGAACAAATTTCTTTAATTTACGTCATTTGTAGTAAATAGTCATCTAATATTCACTTTGTCTAGATTCTAGGATCATAAAATTATGATTTGGTCTCGTTTTAATTCTCTCAATACTTATTTATTAGGTACTGCTACAGTAGCAGCAATTGTTATTAATATTTCGACAGCAGCAAATGCTAAAACGGCTCAAGAAGTGGCAGAAATTGCCATACCAATTACAGTCCAAATCAATAGTAACTTAGGTGATGGTTCGGGTGTTATTATTGCTAAAAATGGTAATATTTATACTGTCCTTACTGTTAATCATGTAGTAGAAGATTCTACTATTAAATATAGTATTAGAACTAATCTAGAAAAAGACTATTCAGTAGTAGAGGTAGTGAGTTTACAGACAAATGATGAAGAACCCGATTTAGCTATACTTAAATTTGAAACTACAGAAACATATCCAGTAGCGACTTTAGGTAATTCTGAACAATCAGTTATTGGTTCCCAAATATATGTATTTGGTTATCCTGCTACTGGCGGTTTATTTAACACTGAAAGGGCACCAGAATTATCTCCAGGATTAGTAACCAGTCGCCCTAAAAGTCGCCCGGAAGGTTATACTTTGCGTTATCAAGCTGTTACTTGGAGTGGGATGAGTGGTGGTCCAGTATTTGATTCTGATGGTCGCATTATTGGTATTCATGGACAAGGAGAATTTGGTTTTGCTCAAACTAATTCTGGAGATGTAGCGCCAATTAAAACAGGGTTTAATGCTGCGGTTCCTATTAATAGTTTTATCAGAAAATTATCTGATGCTGGTATTAATCCTTCAGACTTAATTTTGGATGATACTCCTACAGTTAGTTCTCCTGTTTCAACAATTAATCCTCAGAGCGCTGAAGGTTTATATTTTAGAGGTATAAGTTATTTGGATCAAGGGGATGCTTGGGAGGCGATCGCTAATTTTAATCGTGCTTTAGAAAAGCAACCTAATAATACCCCAGAAATATATTTTAATATGGGTATCGCCCGGAGTTTGTTAGTTAATCCTCACGAAATAACACGAAATCCGAGTTCAATCAAAGATTATACTAAAGCAATTGAACTGAATCCAGGGTATGCTGATGCCTATTATAATCGTGCTCATGTTTTTTATCAAAATAGTCTTATTTATCAAAAAATGGCAGATATAACCACAGCAAATGAACAACTTCAAAAAGCAATAAAAGACTTAGAAAAAGCAGCAGAACTTTATCAACAAGGTGGTAGGATTCAATCTTACCAAGACACCTTGATGTTTATTAAAAAGTTAAATAATTGAGAGTTAATCAGTAGGGAAATTATCTATATTCATTTAATCTTATCAAAGTTTAATTAGACTCTCAAACAAACATCTTTCGCGCTTCACTACTAAGTGATAGAAGACCTATTCCTAGTTGAGAATTGAGTTATTCTGTATTTTCTCGGTTTTATATCAAATCCGTTTAATTGGACATAAAAAAAATCTTCAATTGTCATAACTACGCTCATCTTTGTAATTCTTTCTTCTCCTGACTCCTGACTCCTGACTCCTGACTCCTCCTAACTTAACCATTCTATGGTTGTTTAACCGGATTTGATATTATACTATGTCCGGATGATTAAGTGTAATACCAATTTTATAAATCTTTGCTACAAATAGCTAGGTTATTTCTTAGGAGTCAGGTAGGGGAGCCGTCGGATTGGCGACGTACAGGAGTCAGGAGTCAGAATGAATAGCTTCAATACAATTTATTAGGTCGTAAGTTATCTTTATCGTCAAAGGAATATCTCCTGTAAAGTCTTTTGATTGATCTGATTATTTGTAACATTCTTTCTTTTTTTAAAATGGTATAATAAAAACATTCATATTATGTCTGGCAGCATCGGTATTGTATAGCAAAGGTAAGGAAAAAGGAAGAAGGAAGAGGGAAGACGGAAGAGGGAAGAGGGAAGAGGGAAGACGGAGGAAGACTATTGAGCAAGAAAAAACCGAAATTTCTATTGTAGATATTTACCCTTGGGTTTACACAAACGATACTAACGGACATGATATTACCTCTCAATTTGGAATAAATGTCCCAAATTTCTGCTCCGATAGAGTGTTCGATTTTGAATTTATATCAAATCCACTCGGGTTCGGTATAAAAAAATGTTTCATCACAGCGCTATTGCCACATCTTTTTTTATCTTCCCATCTCCCCACACTCCCTACACTATGAATCTAATTATACTGATGCTACCGGATTTGATATTATTGCATAAGTTCTCTAATTTGACTTTCATGCTTAGCTTTAAGAGATTTAATTGTTGCTTGAAGCTCAGTATCATATTTTTGTTTTAATTCCTTGATTTTTTGCTGAAGCTGATTTTGATGTTGAGTAGTTATAGCTCCTATTGCTTCTAAGATAGATTCTTGATGAATTTCTTCTAGTTCTTTGATTTTAACTTGGAGCTTAGTTTGATGTTTTTCTTCTAAATATTTAATAGTTTCTCTGACTTTTTGTTTATGATACTTCTTCAACCTGAAAATTTCTTGTTGATTTTTTTCTTCTAAATATCTGGTAATTTCTTGAATTTTTTGCTGATGAGTCTCTGATAAATATTGAAGATTTTTGTGATATTTTACCTGCAAAAAATTGTTAATTTTTTGTTTTTTAAGTCGATGTTCTTGTTCTAAATCTACTATCTGCTGACAATATTTATCTGTCAATTCTCTAATTTTTTCTTGTGATTTTGCTTCAGCCGATTCTAAATTATGTATATGTTCTGCTTGTATTAATTTAATTTTATCTTGCAATTCTTTGTTGCGTTTATTTAATTGTTTTTCGGAGTTGACTTTTTCTCTCAATTTTTTCTGATATTTTACTTCTAAAACTTTAATTTCTTCTAAGCTATGTTTGAGTTGTTGTTCAAGTTCTTCTTTTTGTTTAATTCTCTGTTGATAATCTATATTTAATAATTTAATTTCTTCTTGTTGTGCTTGCTCAATATCATAGATTTGTTCATGGGTTTCTCGTAATTGTTTTTCATAGCTTTTCGCTTGTTTTTTTAACCGCTTTTCACATAACCAGTAAGCACAACTTATCCCTAGCATAACACTGACAACTGTAACTACTATCAATGATGTTATAAGCATAATTTTAACTACCACTTAGTTTCTCTGATGAGTACCCATAAATTACACTCCTAGAAACTGAATTTATGTTGAGTTTTATCGTACCATAAACTATAGATATTTTATATATACAGTACTTACGCAACGGCACTAATTATAGTGGTTTGATCAGCGATAATGACCAAACTATATACTATATGCAGCTTTACTCCGTAAGTCCTGGTATAATCAATACAAAATAAAATGACAATGGAAAACCAGTCAATATCTCTCACTCCTACTCGTGCTCATGTTTTTATTTCCGGAAAAGTTCAGGGAGTCGGATATCGATTCTCCACATTAGAAACAGCAGTTAATATAAATGTCAGTGGTTGGGTGAAAAATCTACCTGATGGAAAAGTAGAAGCTGTTTTTGAAGGTAGCAATCAAGCTGTGGAAAAAATTATTAACTGGTGTTATAGAGGCCCTAAATCAGCTATTGTCAATGATGTGACTATAAAATATGAGCAACCCGAAGGACTTCAAAGTTTTGAAATTCACCGTTAAGCTAGGGAAAGAGAAAGAAGAAAAAAATGGAAATAACGATAGATATATAGCAAAAGGAAAAAGGAAGAAGGAACAAGGAGAAATCTGGCACTGAAACAGTGATAAAGTATATTGAAAACCAGACCGGAAAGTAACTACGGGTTAAAACCCGCGTGTCGTTATTCAACCAGGGATTAAAACACCCTGGCTAACTTCCTCCCGCCTGTTTTTCTGTTTAGTTACGCGATTGCACAAACTTTTCCAACCTTGCTATCCCTTTTTCTATAGTTGCTAAGTCAGTAGCGTAAGATATCCTAATGTGGTCATCTGCACCGAAAGCAATACCAGGAATAACAGCGACGTTTTGCTCTGCTAATAAAGCATTACAAAATTCTAGGGAACTGCTAGAAATTTTACTAATATTGACAAACATATAGAAAGCTCCTTCAGGTTTGCTACAAGTAATTCCTGGTATAGCATTCAATAAATCATAAATTACCTGCCGACGTTTAGCAAAAGCTTGACGCATTTTTTCCACACAGTCTTGAGATGACTCCAATGCAGCGATCGCTCCATACTGAGCAAAAGTACAAACATTTGAGGTACTATGACTTTGAATTTTGAGTGTAGCGTTAATCAATTCCATCGGTGCGGCCAAATATCCGATCCGCCAACCTGTCATAGAGTATGCTTTAGCAAATCCACTACTAATAATAGTTTTGTTCAAAACATCTGAGTTGACTGCCCCAATACTGAGATGTTGAA
Organism: Okeania sp. SIO2F5; assembly: GCF_010692685.1. Lineage (NCBI taxonomy): Bacteria > Bacillati > Cyanobacteriota > Cyanophyceae > Oscillatoriales > Microcoleaceae > Okeania > Okeania sp. SIO2F5. Next base: position 22,410 of record NZ_JAAHGU010000106.1, read on the forward strand.
TATCATCATAAATAATCTTCTCATAAATTTCATCAGAAACTACTAAGATATCCTTTTCTACTATTACTTCTGCTAATGCTTTAACTTCTGCTGGACTATAAACCATCCCAGTTGGATTAGAAGGAGAATTAAGAACGAATAATTTTGTTTTGCTAGTAATAGCTTGGCGTAGTTGCTCTGGTGTAACTTTATAATTCGTCTGGGCATCAGTAGTCAAAATTACTGGCTCTCCACCCATCAGTTTGACCATTTCTGGATAACTTAACCAGTAGGGTGCAGGAATAATTACTTCATCTCCAGGTTCAATCAGTGCCATCATCAGATTAAACAGAGAATGTTTCCCTCCATTAGTGACAATAATATTTTCTGCTTTGTAGTTTAGGCCATTTTCCCTAGATAACTTTTGGGCGATCGCTTCTCTGAGTTTAGGTTCTCCCGCCGCTGGGCCATATTTTGTCTTCCCAGCATCCAGTGCTTTTTGGGCTGCTGCTTTGATATGTTCTGGGGTATCAAAGTCAGGTTCCCCGGCACTAAAACTACATACATCTATTCCCTCAGCTTGCATTGCTTTAGCTTTAGCTGAGATAACTAAGGTTAGGGAAGGTGGTACTTTGCCGACTCTTGCTGCCAGTTTCATTTTTTACTTTTTTTGAGCTACTGAATCTTTCATTTTATATTGGACAGATGATTCGGTTCAACCTAAACTATTAGACATCTCCAGAAAAGAGGGAGTAGGGAGTAGGGAGTAGGGAGTAGGGAGTAGGGGGAAAGAATTGATAATTTCTGTACGATAGTTGATTTTATTTTTTATTATTGGAGATGTCTATTAGGAAATAATCACATTCAAACTTATCAATTTAGTATCAGATTGAGCCAATATAGTAATCTGTCCAGAACTTGTCAAAAACTCAAAATTATCTTTTCCCTTATGAGTTTAATAGTCTGAACCTAATTTGTGGTGCCTGTAATAGATATTTCCAGAAAAGAGGGAATAGGGAATAGGCAATGGGCAATAGGGAGAAGTAATTGATAATTTCTTGATAAGAATTGATTTTACTTTTGATTTTTGGAGACTCCCCATCTCCCCATCTCCCCATCTCTCCACCCCCCCAAATTCCGCTCCTGGGAGGGGTTAGGGGTGGGTACCCCCACTCCCTCACTCCCCTACTCCCTTCTTCAAGGCATAACAAACTGAATCACACCCCACTGACCATTTGTTAACCACAAAGGATCTTCTTCATTTAATATTTCGATTTGATCGGGTTCTAAGCTAGTTGCTACTTCAGACTTTAAGGTACGCAAAGCTACAAATGGTGTAGGAAAATAATAAGCAATATCTGACAAAGGGGTAGTAAATAACCAGTGGCGATCGCCCAAGATACGGCGATAGTTAGCATCACCCTTAATCAAAACCAAACTTGCCTTAGCTAATTCCTTCCTCACAGACTCTGGCATTTCCCAAAAAGCTAGTGGCGCATTCCAAAAAAAGTCATCTCGGCAAATTAAACGATCAGTACTAATATATTCTTGTAAGCGAGCTGCCAACATTTGTAAATTTTCTGAGACATCATTAGCTAAGATTTCCAGAGTGTAAAAGACATCTTGACTCATAGCATCAGAGACAAAAATTGGATGTGCTTTCAAATGCAAATAAACAATATTGGCAGTTTGAGTAGATAAAAGGAAATCTATCAGAAAAAAATCGCAAACTAAATCAAAACCTGCATTATCTATAATTAAATCTATCCGTTGCTCCTGAACATGACTTAAATAGTCGATTAAATTGTAAGTATCATCTACTAATATCTGAGATTGTTGTTGTTGAAGGTCTCTAGTAGTCCGGTCTTCTGTTTCAACTGGCCATAAACTCACATCAGCTTGACTACCCCACAAAGCAGTTTGTAACAGAGCTGTGAGACAAATTTGATAACTCTGTTGTTTTGGTAGAGCAGTATTTAAACCATTGATGCGATCGCCAATTTCGCGGATAGCATCCATTGATTTTTCTAAACTTAAGCGTTTTTGGTAACCAAAAGGGTCTATTCCTTGCCAAATTCCAGGCACAAAATAATCTGTTGCCTCCAACAAACGTCGGAAAAAATAAGCTTCAGCAAAATAAAACGGTAAATCAAACCAACTTCTGCCTTCAAAAGACTCTAAGTAGGATGTCCAAGCTGCTACATCTGGTCCTGGGTCATCGATCAGGGGTCGTACCCATCCTTCAAATAAATCAACAGTTAGAGACTCTAACTGTTGGACAATAGTTGGAGGAAAATTATTGTCTTTGATAACTTGTTCGATGACACCCGGTAGTCTACAAACCATTGTGTAATGAGCAAAGGTATTTTCTTCTGACGGCATCACGGGTAAAGGCAATAGTGAGTCACTGGTTTTAAATTCAGTCATGTATTTATCCTGAAAGGGAATAGGGAATAGGGAATAGGGAAAATAATTGATAATTTCTGTGCAATATATTGATTTGATTTATTATTGCAGATGTCAATAAATTATACACTATCTATAGAGGTAAATAGCCTTTTGCTAACGCAAAGCTGTCGCTAACGCCTTTACTTCGGATTGGGCGATCTGTAGTTATGAAACTAATTGGTGCCCTAAGGCTGAAACTCTTGCTATAGCTTAATTTGAGGTGCTAGCTAAAATTTCAGGTGAATTTCACAGTCCATAAACTTCACAAATGATGTTCTACGAATTAATCACGGTTTAAAGGATTCTTGCAGCAGCTCAAGTAGTCAAGCGCGTAGGTTTTCGCACCGAAACTACCGATTGCCCTATTATATCATACTCATTTATTTACACATTTTCACTAATTATGTTCTACAGTATATTCTCATCTCTTGCTCGGATCGGATTAATCAACCTTGATTCATTTCATTTCCAACCTAATACCAAAAAATAAAATAAATATACTTTGTCAAAAAAAATCACCGTGGTACCATTTATCATTGCCACTGGAAGCATATTTTTTGCAAATCCTTCTGTAATTGCACAGGAATCTACATCTAGTATAAATAACTCCTCCAGAATCCTGAATAAAATAAAAAATGAAAATATCTTAAATTGGGGTTATCGCTATGAAAGCTTTCCAGTAAGTTATAGAACAACTACACTGCAAGAACCTGCTGGTTTATGTGCTGAACTAATGATATTGCTAGAAAACTATTTAAAGGACGAAAAATTAGCTAATGACCGATTTCAAATTAAATCAGAATCTGTTCAAAACCGTTTTGACGGCACAAGGTTAAAAGATCCTTCTACACCTCCTAAATTTGATATAGAATGTGGTGCTAATACAATAAGGGAAGATGAAGAAGGTATTGTATTTTCCAAACCTTTCGCTTCCTCGAACACAAAAATTTTAATACTTAAATCTAAGAAAAAGTTCTTTAATGATGTTTTAAGTTCCCAAAATAGGGATAGTGTCAATCTTGGTATGATTGAAAACTCTACATCAAAAAATAGAATCCAGGTTTTTTTTCCACATAACAGTTCTATAAAGTCTTTTAAAACCAAAGGAAAAGCTATCAAAGCTTTGGAGGAAGGAGTACTTGAGGGTTTTGTTAATGATGAAATTCTCCTCACAGGTATTTTGAAAGAAGGCGAGATTTCAAATCCACAAGAATATGTCGTCTATAGAACCCCTAAACGGATCTTTGTGAGAGAGTATAATGGATAGAAAATGCCATACTCAAGTAGCTTGACAGACAGCGAGTGGGCTTTAATTGAACCACTGCTGCCCAAAAAAAAAAGAACTAAAC
>NZ_JAAHGU010000107.1:0-26172 GCF_010692685.1 Okeania sp. SIO2F5
GTAAACAATTTCAAGCTATAAACTGTAAATTATCAATACCATTACAGACATCCTTAAAACTTTAAGGTTTAGCGATCGCCTAATTTATGAAAAATACAGCTCATACAGTTACTTTTATATTACATTGCAAATATCTATGTAACATGTAAAGATGCCAGCGCTCATTGCTATATTTAATCAGCAAGCCCTATTTACTACACCAGTACGCGGGCAAGATGTCCGCACTACAAGCACTTTACCATTCATACTTGTACCTCATTAACCTGAAATATGCTGTAAAACTCAGACAACGTAATATTTCCCTTCTTCCTTCTTCTTTCTTCCTTCTTCCTTCTGATTCCTTCTCAATCTAACAATATACTCTCAGGACCACCAGAAGGTTCATCCCTAATCATGTTCTCTAACTCAAACGTATACAGTTTATAAATATCATCAACAACATCATTAGGGTCATCAAATACATCCTCACTTGCGTCAAATTCTACTTGACCACTACTACTAGCAACTTCTAAATTTTTAATGTATGTAATACCAGCTTTTATAACTTCAGGTCTAGGTAACTCTCGTCTGAAAGTCAAATCAAAATCAAACTCTTTGAGCAAACTCTCAAAATAATTAACATTTTGCCCACTACTATACCGCTTTTGCAACTTATTAAAATCAAGACTATCACCACTCGAAACATTATCAGAATCAGAACTAGAATCAGATTCACCTCCTGCCTCAAGACTCCCGCCACATAAAGGTTTACTCTGACTACCTAACCCATGACTGCCAACTACACGACCATTACTATCAAACACAGGTCCCCCACTCATACCAGCAGCAGTTTCATCAGTATAAAAAATACTATAACCCAGATGCTCAGGAGCAGGGTTAATCTTTCCCCTAACTAAACCCCAAGCTAAACGGCGTTGTCTGCGAGCTACTCTGTTACGACATCTACCTGTCTGCGGGTCTTGCTCTCTTTCTGGGTCAGGCCAACCGGAAATATATACTCTATCGTTGATATTGACCTGTTTAGGATCTCCTAAAGGAGCAACTGTATAATTGTTTGTGCTTTTAAAGGTGACGATCGCTAAATCTACACCTCTTATTTGATCTGTACCAATGCTGCGTTCAACTATATCTGTACCTGCAATAAAGCGATCACGACAGCCAAATCTCACCAATACTGTTAATTTCGGATTGCCTTTTAGAGGACACCCCCGGTGGTCATTAACATCTTTAACAATATGAACTTTCCCATCATAAGTTCTAATTCCATAATAAGGAATACCTCCCAACTGCTGCCAATACTGTTTACTATCAAGGTGTCTTTGTATAAAATTATGAGCTACAGTTAAGACATAATATTTATTTCCTGTTTTAGCAATAATTACCCCTGAACCTGGATTCCAAATCCCTGATTTTTGTAATGGGTTATTACGATTTTCTTCTAAATCTTGTCGTAATTCAGGGGTTAGTGCAGGAGCAATTAATACAGTTGTTTGTCTAGCTATAGAATTAATTTCCTCTATTGAAAGTTCTGCCACAGCAGGAGTTGATGCTAGACAACTAAGGAAGATTCCACCGATAAAGATAGATAATTTTTGAGTTTTTTTTATGAAAAAATATAGCATTTGCCCCCCTGCATCTATTACATAATTTTTTTCATTAAACCTACTTTATATTTTATGATGTTTCAATTACCTATAATAGATCTGGTTTTTTATCCCGAATACGAGTTTCTAGATCAAAATTAAAAATTTCATATATATTGTCTATCTTATCATTAGGGTCTTCAAACCCGCCCTCTTTTGTTTGATTTGGATCGATCAATTCAGGTGTTTGATTTGGAGTTATCAATTCAGGATTTTCTAATATTGTTATATCTGATTTTCTCGACATAGAATTTTCGATTTGGCTACTTACACCAGGAATCTTAATTTGAGGAATTTTTGTTATTTCTGATTGAATTATCCTTTGTGAAGGAGCATCTAATTTAAAAGATAAATTCATTTCTATCTCCTGAATCAACTTTCGAGAATAATTAACATTTTGGGCACTACTATACATTTTCTGTAAATCATAAATTGATTTTGAAGTATCATCCAAGTCTAATGTAGAATTATTTGGATTTTTATTTGAGCCATTCTCTAAGTTCTTTTGAGATTCAAATTCTGGATATCCTGGGAAATCACCTTGCCTCTTCTGATCTTCATTTTTCAACCTAGTATTTTCAGACTCAAACACGTTAAAAGGGTCTGAATTATTTCCTGCCTCAAATTTATTTTTTGAAGTAGAATTATTATTAGATATTGGTTCATATATTTGTCCGCAAATAGGTTTATTTGTCGAGCCTCGTCCGTGAATTCCAACTAGCTCTCCGCCACTATTAAACACAGGACCACCACTCATCCCTGGACGAGTATAATCTGTATAATATAAGCTATAACCATTATCCTTTTCAGTAACAGGAATAGAAGCTTTTAATGGTCCCCATGCTAGGTGTCTTTGCCTTTCAGGTGCAGGATCTTTACAAATTATTTTTCCTTGGGAATCTAATTGCATAGTTCCATCAAGTTTTAGCTTCGGTTCCGCTTCAATTTTCGGCCAACCAGAAATATAAACAATATCTTCTTCTTGTAATTTACTAGCATCTCCTAAGGTCACAACAGGATAGTTTTTTTTACTTTCAAAACTAACTATTGCTAAATCATAGCCATTTATTTCTTGATTGTTAAAACAACCAAATCTTACTAAAGCGGTTTCTACTTTTTTATTTTTTATTGCTTCTAAGAATCTATTAGTACATTCTCTACCATCGTTGATTTTTGTAACTTGATGAACTTTTTTGTCACTTGTTAGTATGCCATAATGTGCATCTTGACTTACTTGTTCCTGACTAAAGTTATGAGTTACTGTCAAAATATAGTATGTTTTATCTTGTTTAGCAATAATTACTCCTGAACCTACTGTCCATCTAGCTACAGGTTTTCTTTTTAATAAATCATCTTTTTCAGGTTCACTTAACCTGGGGGCAATTAGAACAGTAGTTTGTTTAGATATGGAGTTAATTTCTTCTACTGTTAATTTTCTAGGAACTGCATCTACTCCCTTACCAATACTGAGAATAATTCCAGTCAGAGAGGCAGTAAATATATCTCTTTTTTTTATCATATTTTTTCACACCTATTCCAAATTTTTGTGTCAAAAAAAATCTCAAATAACTAATTTTAATCACCAGACAAATCACTAATATTTGTCTTTACTATCTCTGCAAAATCATCCCGTTGATTCAACTTAGCAATAGGAATTGCCCAGCTAGCACTCAGGAATTCATCAAGTAGCTCTTCTGATGGTTGACTACCATCAGAAAATCGATAAGCATCAAAGCCACCAAAAGCATACTTTGCCCGACCAATAATCCCAACTAACTCACCATTTTGATTCAAAACTGGTCCCCCACTCATCCCAATTTCAATCTCATTACTCATGCCAATTTTATAACCTCTCTCCAAGGATAAATTAAGTAGATGAATAACCTTACCCTTAGTCAAATTATATGGTTTAATTCCTAAATCTACAGTAGTAACTAAATTTACTGCCTTCCTTTCATAGTTAGGAAATCCAGCCACATAAACTTGTTCTCCTAAACTTAAGTTAAAATTAGCATTGACAACAGCAACTTTATACTCATTATTTGTGGAAAATTTAACTATTGCCAAATCCAGTTCTCTAAAATTAAATCTAGTATCTTTATGAGCAGTATATTCTTTTCCATCTACAGTTAAAACTGCAAATTTATTTTCTTGATTTGAATCAAGTACATGAGCGCAAGTTAGAACAAAATACTCGCTACCTTTCCGAGAAATAATCACTCCTGAGCCAGCAATATTTTTCCCGATCAATCTAACAGTCAGAGGTCTAGCGATCGCCTCCACAGTTGGATTATACTTAATAGTAGAAACAGAAACTGCCTGAATTTGCGGGAGATTAACTTCTTCAGAGTTTGATGCTACCTGAGAAAGGCAAAGTTCCCAAAAAGTAGGAATTATTGCCATTAAACTTATCAATTGTTTCATTTAAGTTAGTGGGAGTTTCTTTGTCCCTAAAATTTTTGTTTAACAATTCTCATTTCCAGCCTTAAAACTCCTGATTTTCCATTTTTTTTTGTTCTTCTATAACTTGAAAAATCAACTTTTCCATATCCACCTCCAGCATTTTTTCCTGATTTACTGATGATGCTTTCAACCCATCAATAACTGACAATTTTTCAACCCATTCAAGGCTTTTATTTTCCACAACATCGCTACTTTCAATTATTAACGAAGCACTAGCATTACCTCTGAGAGAACTTACTAAATTCATCAGAATTTTACCGTTAGTAGCTCTATTATTATTTCTGAGAGTCCACAACAAATTACTAGAGTTACAACCTCCTGCTTTAGCAGCACAAACTACAGCCATACCATTAACAACTCCTTCACTTAAAGGAGGCATCTTTGGTTTTTCTCCCTGTATAAAATGCTGATTAAATCTATCTGTAACTGCCTGACAACGAGCTTCCGGAGTATACTTGTCACCAAATTCTACGGAACCTCCCTTTGTCCATTGAATTAGAGGTCTTTTAGTCGCTTCCTTCCAGGATGTAACTATTTCACCCTGACGACTACGACGTGCTTGATATATGACTAGCGCAGTTTGATTTTCTGGTGTACAATCAAACTTATATTTGTATGCGTAACGGCGACTGTAACGTATCTTTTTAGGGTTGACTGAAGGAGTGGGATTATTATCTGGTTCGTCATCAGATGTACTAAGTTGAGTAACTGTAGTATTTGAGTTTGTGAGTTGGGCAAAACTGGACTGTACTTTGATAACTAAGAGTTGAGCAGCGATCGCTACTGCACAGACCATAGGTAATATTTTTCGGTGTTCCATAATTAATATTTCCTAGCTTATAGTTCAGCAAAAACTTTAAGTTTGCTGTTTGTTTCATCCTTCCTTTCTCTGTTCTATTATTCAGGAAATTCGTATTCCTCATCAAATTTTTCACTTTGTTCTTCAATAATGGCATCAATTATATTTTCCATGTTAACTTCTGAAGATGCTTCTATTTCTTCATCATTTTGACTTTCCATAATTATGCTACTGCTCGCTTTACCTCGAAGTGTGCTCAGTAATTGTCGAATGTCGAATAATTTGAACCATTGGAATTTTGATTGTCATGTCTCAGAGTCCACAGAACATTATTTTGATTACAACCTCCCTCTGGTTCGGTAAATTTTTTCCACAAAGATAATATATTCCCTCTACGGTCTCGTCGTGCTTGATAAATAGCTAAAACTGTTTGATTATTTGAGTTACATTCAAATCGGTATCTAATAGCACGAGGACTATAACCTGTAGTTTGACTATTAGGAGAGTGAGTAGAAATACTCGTTTGAGCCTTTTTAGGTTTATTTTCTTGAACTACTATGATATTAAGCTTAGATATATATAGTGCCTATTTGAGCTTGTGCTGTTAATATTATTGCTAGTAATTGATAGGTTACTAACCGGCACAAGCTAGAGATAACAGGTATTGATTCATCAAAAAAACTCAAATATACCCCATTTGCCTAAGCGCTAGGCAGGAATAGGAGTAAGGATTTAGGGATTAACTGAGGATATTGTTTGAAGCAATACCCCATAAACTAAATATAGCAAATAGCTAACTAAATTCTTCTGATATTAATTTTTGATCGAAAAGCCAGACTTAAAATAGCAAAGATCCACGTCAAAATTAAAGATTCAAGGCTTGACTATACACACAACCTAACATAAGTCGCCAATCCGACGGCTTCCCTACAACTAATCAGAGAAAATCAAACTGTTGTGGTTGAGGATTTAGCAGTAAAGAATATGGTCAAGAATCATAACCAACCCCCATCCCCTCCCGGGAAACAGGGTTAATTTATTGTCACGCTATAGAATAATTGATAGGGAGTGTGGGAAGTGTGGGGAGATGGGGAGATTCTTATATTTGCACAATGAAACCTATATCTATACTACTTTTGTAGTATATAAAATAGGAGATAGGAGACAGGAGACAATTATAGTGGTCAATAGGAGTAAGTAATTGAGTATTTATACTTAATATTTTCCTGAGAATCTGACTGCTGAGAAAGGTCATAATGTAGGAGCTATATAGTATAAATACCTACCAAGTTACGGATTCTTCTACTACTTTTAATGTTACAAATTGAAGTGCGGAATGTGAGTTTTAATTATAGCGCTGCGCGCAGGCAACAGCTCATTTGGGGGAATAAAAAGCTGATAATATAAGACTTTTAGCTATTGGACACCTCCTGCAATTTGTAAATATACCAGCGCACATTGCTATATTTCATATCCATATAAATATTCTCTGACGACAAAGAATTAGCCCTGCTCCCGGTAGGGGAGCAAGAGGGGTGGGAGTGATGCCAACTAGTCCGAGTTAGTTAGACAATTAGAGTATAAGAGCTGATTTATCAAGTGAATATTAAGAGGCTAAATCCCTTGCATTACAAGGGTTTTGGGAGTTTTGCTAAAAACAGCTAAATCCCTGATAGTTAGATTATATAAGGGTTTTAGCTAAGTTTACAAATCAGCTCTAAAGCGGAATGGTATGAACGGAAATTAATCAAGATTGATCGATTCTTTCCCAGTTCTAAGCTTTGTTCTGATTGTGGGCACATAGTAGAAAAATTACCTCTGTTTAACATCCAGTCCGCTTAACCATGAAAAATATTAAAAAATATAAATTATTTTTACTGTTTTGCAGAATGTATGTTAGAAATTAATCCAAATTCAGATAGCAAGGAACGAGTTGGTTAGGACACAGACTGATGATGAACCTTAGACAGGGAAGTACTTTTCCCCACTCTTGTCCGTTCCCTGTCCCCTGCTATATGTAATCTAATTTCGATTCTTGTTTAAATTATTTAGTCAAAAAAGCAAAACATTTGATAGCCTATATAAGGCTGTAAGTCTTATGCAAAGTAGAGTCTAGCTTTTTTTATCAGTAAATTACTTTTGATAAAATGTAAATATATGTTACAATATTAGAGTCAAAACGGTTTAACTGCTTGACATTCCCTAGAAGAATAGTTAATGTAATATACATACCCGGGTAAACAAGTTGACTGTCATATGCAAGACAAGCAAAAAGTTACGTTATACATCCAACCAGAACTGCATCGCAAGCTCAAAATCAGAGCAGCAGTTGACTCGGAACCAATGTCATCAATAGCAGAAAGAGCTATCCTTTTCTATCTGGAAAACCCAGAAGTAGTGGATGAACTAAGTTCAATGTATGGACAAACCCACCGGGTATACACTTGTCCAGAGTGTACGAGTTCAGTTGTAATGCGAGAAGGAGAACTGGCATCCCTGAAAAATCAGCCAAGTGTATTGGCAGACCAAAATATTCCAGTAAATGAAACCCCGGAAACAGAAAAATCTAAAGGTCAACCGGGAGAGCAAGAGTTAGTTCCCTGCTGATGAATGTAGAAATGACTACATCTGATGACTACAAAGTAGTAGAGATGACAGTTAAACCTCTAAATAATTGCTCATTATACTGCTAAGGGTAGCAAGCATAAACTCAATTAAGCCGTAATCTATTGTACCGTTTCTATGGGATCGAGGACTATGAAAGAAGAAATTAAGATTCTAATCCAAGCTCAATATCCTCTGATCTACCTCGTAACATCCGAGGAAGAGCGGTCAGAGCAGGCAATTGCAGCTATAGCTCAACTTAAGCCCCAGTCTCAGAAAAAAGTATTTGTTTGGACAGTAACTCACGGAATAGTAGAGTATGGTCAAAGCAAAAATACTACTCAGCATAATACAGTCTCACCAGAGGCAGCTATAGAGTGGGTAATCAGACAGCGAGATACTAGCAACAACGCTGGAATATATATATTCAAAGATCTACATCCGTTTATTGACTCACCGCCAGTTACTAGGTGGTTAAGAGATGCGATCGCTAGTTTCAAGGGCACAAATAAGACAATTATATTGATGTCCCCAGTGCAGAATGTTCCGATAGAACTAGAAAAGGAGGTAGTTGTACTTGATTTTCCACTACCAGATATGAAGGAGTTGAATCAAGTCCTCTCACAATATCTAGGGAAGCGTAACATTTCCACAGAGACAAGGGAAAAGCTCCTCAAAGCAGCTTTAGGTCTTACAAAAGATGAGGCTGAAAAGGTATATCGCAAAGCTCAAGTAACAGCAGGACGTCTAACTGAACAAGAGGTTGAGATTGTACTGTCTGAGAAAAAGCAGCTAATCAAGCGTAACGGCATATTAGAGTACATCGAAGAGGATGAAACTATTAATGCTGTAGGTGGGCTAGAGGAACTTAAACACTGGTTAAGACAACGTTCTGATGCTTTCACAGAGAGAGCTAGAGAATATGGCCTACCTCAGCCAAAAGGTATGTTAATCTTGGGAATACCTGGATGTGGAAAATCTTTAATAGCAAAGACTACATCTCGCCTGTGGGGTTTACCATTATTGCGCTTGGATATGGGACGAGTCTACGATGGTTCAATGGTAGGACGTTCTGAAGCTAATTTACGAAATGCTCTCAAAACAGCCGAGTCAATATCACCAGCTATACTATTTATAGATGAGTTAGATAAAGCTTTTGCTGGTAGTACTGGTTCAGCTGACTCTGATGGAGGTACTTCCAGTAGAATATTCGGTTCATTCCTGACTTGGATGCAAGAAAAAACTTCCCCAGTATTTGTGATGGCAACTGCCAACCGAGTAGAACGTTTACCGGGAGAGTTTTTGCGTAAAGGTAGATTTGATGAAATTTTCTTTGTAGATTTACCAAACAAACAGGAACGTCAAGATATCTTCAAGATTCACCTAGCAAAAAGACGTCGAGAAATTGAACGCTTCGATCTCGATCAATTATCTAATGTTTCCGAAGGCTTTTCAGGTGCAGAAATAGAGCAAGCCATAATCGCTGCTATGTATGAGGCATTTGCTCAAGATAGAGAATTTACACAGCTAGATATTATTGCCGCGATTAAAGCTACACTACCGTTGTCGAAAACCATGACAGAGCAGGTGACTGCACTACGAGATTGGGCAAGACAACGTGCGCGGCCTGCTGCAGCTTCAGTCGCCGAGTATCAAAGACTGGAGTTCTAAAAGCTTTCTCCTGGTCCAAACAGGAGTAAAGGCTAGTAATCTGTATAGAGTTACTAGCAGTGCCTAAAAAAACCACTTTGACTCGATATCAACTTAACGATGATGAGCAGTGGTAATTTTTCATAAAAACCGTTGTTGTTTCTGTTTTCAGTTAAAATTTTAGGAGGAAACTCGAATGTCTCACTTCAGCACACTGCGTACCAAGATCTCTGACTCTGAAATCTTAAAAGCTTCTCTGCGTGACTTGGGTATCACAGTTAAAACTAACGCTGATGTTCGTGGCTACAATGGCCAACGTGTACGTTCAGATATCGTTGCTGTTCTCGAAGGTGAATATGATTTAGGTTGGTCTTCCAATAGTGATGGTTCTTTTGACCTAATCGCTGACTTGTGGGGTGTTGCTAAAAAGCACAATCAAACTGAGTTGATCAACTCCATCAATCAGAAATATGCCGTTAACAAGACTTTAGCTGCTGTTAAGCAACGTGGTCTGCAAAACGCTAATGTCAAGTTGGTTGTGCAGAAGTAATCTATTTGCGCGTTCCCAAGTTTGCGGGTTAACCAAGATCGGGTTAGCCCGTTTTTTTAGTTATTTTGGCAGAATGAAGAAGGAAAAAGGAAGAGGGAAGAAGGAAAAATATTGCTTTGTCTGAATTTTAAGCTTTTGACCTATCCTAATACCAATTACTATGCATTAATGCTTAACTTAGGTAGCACTTCAATTATTCAGTAATTAACACAAATATAATCACCTTTTTGATCATTAGCACCCTAGGAGTGCATTAATTATTATTATATTTACTTGTCCCCCTATTCCCCTCCTGGGAGTGGTTAAGGGTGGGTCCCCCACTCCCCTGCTCAAGATACGGGTTGAAAAGTTTTTGAGAAATGGTATAACCTTTCCTTCAATGGCTATATTAAATATTCAATTTAAATTAAGTTTGCAATAAGCAAAGAATAATGATAAGATAGTACTATTTTAATTTAATCAAACTTAGTTGAGATAATTAAGAATAAAAACATAATTTGGCTTAACTAAAAAACTCCAGTTATGATAGCTGTAGAGTTGAACAATATCAAGATACGACAAAGAGCAGTAATTTTCATGCAGACAGAAGCTTTCAGCGAGGTTTTTCCTCTGTTTAAGGGAGCAAACCCAGAAACCTTGGAATGGCTACTTTCAGTTGCAGTCAAACACGAATATCCCTCAAATAGAGTCGTCCTTATGGAGGATGCTTGGGGTAATGCAGTTTACTTCGTGGTATCCGGTTGGGTCAAAGTTAGACGCAGATTGTCCCCTGACAACTCAGTTGCACTTGCTATTCTAGGGAGAGGAGATTTTTTTGGAGAAATGGCTATTCTAGATGAGTCACCACGCTCAAATGATGTCGTTGCCTTATCACCAGTACGTTTGATTAGTATTTCAGCTCAAAGATTTATTCAAACTCTCTTCAAAGACCCTCAGTTACATCATCGAATGCTTCAACTTATGGTCAAGCGTCTAAGGCAAACAAATATTCGTGATCAACTGCGTCATAGACCCCCTGCAGTCAAACTGGCTAATACATTAGTTGAATTAGTAGAAAATTACGGTCAGACCACAGACAAAACCTGTGAAATATTTAATATTTCTGACCAAGATTTAGCTGATGTTACAGATATAACAATCGAAGAAACTAGCAAAATCATGGAAAAACTACAGGCTAAGGGGTGGATGAATAGATATACAGAACATCAGGTAATTCACTTACTTAATCTCAAACATTTAATGCATTTAGCAAGTCAATAGACTAGATAAATAATAATGTTTTAAACATTAAAAACTTAATCAAAAGTTTTGTCTAAAAAATAATATTAATTAATATGTGATGAATTAACAGAAAATATATAATACTAAAATCAAATGGAAATAGTTAATATCAAAAATAAATAACCATGACTGAAGCTAGAACAGTATCCCTCAGTCCCACAATTAAAAAACCAGCAATTCAATATCAAGTATTTATGCCTCATCCAGAATCTCATCTGTTTGAGGTTAGTTTGTGTGTCCAACTTGAACAGCTATCTCCTTCATTTCAAAAAGCTGGAAAACTGGATTTAAAGATGCCAGTATGGACACCAGGGTCTTACTTAGTTAGAGAATATGCTAAACATTTACAAGATTTTTGTGCTTATAGTGAAAATGAATCTTCTTTAGATTGGCAAAAGCTCAGTAAAAATCATTGGCAAATAGAAACTTCAGGAACTTCTGAAGTAATAGTACAGTACAGGATATTTGCAAATGAATTAACGGTACGCACTAATCATTTAGACTCTACACATGGTTATTTTAATGGTGCAGCTTTATTTTTTGATATTCCTGGAGCTGAGAAAAATTCCATTTGGATAAAGATTATTCCACCTAAACCTGATTGGAAAGTAGCGACTTCTTTACCAGAAATTCCAGGTTCTGATAATACATTTGAGGCAGTAGATTTTGATACTTTAGTAGATAGTCCTTTTGAAATAGGTACTCATCAATTATATCAATTTGAAGTACAAGGAAAAGCACATCAGTTAGCTATTTGGGGAACAGGTAATGCAGAACCAGAAAAGTTAATTCCAGATATTAAAAAAATTATTGATGTAGAAGCCAAGTTTTTTGGTGGTTTACCTTATGAAAAATATCTATTTTTATTGCATATATCTGGACAGGGGTTTGGTGGTTTAGAGCATAAATTTAGCTGTACTTTAAATTATCCTAGATTCAGTTTTAGGAGTAAGGAAAAACGCGATCGCTTTATGCAATTAGTCGCCCATGAATTTTTTCACTTATGGAACGTTAAGCGTATTCGACCTAAAGCTCTAGAAGTATTTAATTATGAACAGGAAAACTATACTCCTTCTCTATGGTTTTGTGAGGGTACAACTAGCTATTATGACTTATTAATTCCTTTCAGAGCTGGTGTTTATGATGTTCAAACTTTCTTACAAGGGTTAGGGAAAGAAATTACACTTTTCCTAACAACAATAGGACGAAAGGTACAGCCTCTAAGTGAGTCTAGTTGGGATGCTTGGATTAAACTTTATCGTCGGGATGCTAATAGTAATAATTGCCAGATTTCCTATTATTTAAAAGGAGCGATGGTATCTTTATTGCTCGATTTATTAATTAGGGAAAAACATCAAAATCAATACTCGCTAGATGATGTAATGCGCCGAATGTGGGAGCAGTTTGGTAAATCAGAAATAGGCTTTACTCCCGAACAACTGAAAAGTGTAATTGAAGAAGTAGCAGAAGTAAATTTGGATGACTTCTTTGAGAGGTATATTCATGGTTTAGATGAGTTGCCTTTTGATGAGTATCTCAGACCTTTTGGATTACGACTTAAGAGAGAAGATAATAAATGGCCTGATTTAGGTATGAATGTCGTCACTAATAATGGTAAAGAAATAATTAAATTTGTCAAAGCCCAAGGGCCAGCACAGTTAGCGGGATTGGATGCAGGTGATGAGTTATTGGCAATAGATGGTTTTCGGGTAAGTGCTGATAAATTGAGCGATCGCCTCAAAGATTATCAACCAGGAGATTCCATTGAAGTGACGGTTTTTCATCAGGATCAACTTTTGACCCATAAGGTAATTTTGGCAACTCCTAGTCCTAGTAATTACCAAGTGGTATCATTGAACAGCCTTACACTCAAACAATTAGAAAATTTTTCAGGATGGTTAGGGGTGCCATTGGAATCTATTTAATAGAGCAGGGAACAGGGAACAGGGAATAGGGAATAGGTAGGGACGTTGCATGCAACTACAGATTATTATGATTAGGGAAAGAGGCGATCGCCAACCCAAACAATAATTCCCTTGTCTAGACTGACTTTGAAGCATTTTTCCTACCAAAAAATGTCTAAGTAGGGGTTGCTGATTAAATCTAAAAGCATTGACATATAAAGACAAGTGCCTTTTTGGAGTCGAAAAAAGTGCGCCTGTTTCAGTCTAAAACGCTCAAAAAGTTAGTATTTTAGGCGCATAGTTGGGCAGAAAAATTATTCTTACAATTCTTACTTCTACCTCCTCGCTCATTCCCATTTCTCCTGTCTCCTGTCTTCCCCTCCATCGGAGGGGGAGGGGCGAGGGGTGGGTTTTCTCCTGTCTCCTACCCCTACTAAAAGATTTTTGAGCGCAAACCCTAAGTACCATTAGGACTTGTGCTGATGGTGAACCTCAGACAGGGAAATGTTTTTCCCCCTGTTCCCTGTTCCCTGTTCCCTGTTCCCTGTTCCCTGCTATAACATTTGAGAGTAGCTTCCATAATATCTGTAGTTTGAGCTGAAACTGTATAGACTAGAGCCTCGCGATAAACTCGTTGCGCTCCATGATTTTTGTGATTAGCTGCACCACTAGAAACAGTAACAGCAGCAGCAGTACAACGTTGGGCTAAGTTAATAGCTGTTACTCTGAGGTGGAGTTTTTCGGCAAAATCTGAGTCAGGATTTTTATTAGCTAGTTCTATAGAATTTCGACATTGATTAACTTCTGCTGTGAGGGAATGTATAGCATCTGTAATAAAAGCTAGAGGTTTCTTTTTTGAAACTTCGGTCATAATATCTATACCTGCCAAGGCACATCCTAAAGCAAAAGGAGTAAAGTTTAATATTTTTTTTATGTCCTTTTCTTGAATCCAATTTGCAGGTTTAATAGAAACTAAATGTTCATTAGATAAAAACCAATTTTTGACTGTAGCACTAACAGTATTAGTTGAATTAATAGCACATAAAGGCATAACTTCTGAGAAAGTAATATTGCCGTTTGATTGCTCATTTTCAACAAAAGGCATCATACCAAAAATTGCTCTGCCATCCGGTAATTTGGCTGCGATAATAAACTCCTGAAATATACCCCACCCAGTGATCCAAGGCACTATTCCTTCTATATAATATCCACCTGCAGTCGGGAAAGCTTTGACTGGTGCTTCCCCAGAGCGTCGGAGTTGAGAAAAGCCTACTCCTAATAAAATTTTGCCGTGGCTCAAATTGGGTAAATATTGTTGTTGTAGTTGATAATTTTCACTTGCTGCTAATATTGCTCCTGCACTTTGATGTTGGGTTTGGAGAAAAGATAATGCACCAGAATATCTGGCTACAAGTAATTGATAATTAAAATAATCTTGTTGATTTAATTCTAAACCTCCCCACTTTTGGGGAACTTGTAGTGCTAATAAACCTGATTTTCCTAGAGTCATTAAAGCTGTTTTTAATGCTTTTTTATCGCTATCTATTTCATTAGCTAGGGGAGCTACAAATTTTTGTAAAATTGAAGCTTCAATTTGCTCTATATTTGGGATAATTTCTGAGTTTTTAGGAGGGAGTGAAATGGTCATTGACAAATCCTGAACGTTTTTTTACTGTATTATATCAGAATTAATTTTCTTGCTTGACTTGAACAAAATTATCACTATTTGATCAATCTTTTTCCCTGGAGTAAAAGGAAATGAGCTAGACTGTCAGGAAAAAGGTTTTTTATTGCTAATTATCCAGAGTTTATCAAATATAGTTGTAAAGATAGGATATAAATAGATATTATTTCTTGGACAAACTGCTAATATTCAAGGGAAATGTTAGGCGATGAAAATTACTCTTTTACAAAATTATCAAAATACTTTAGAACAGTCGTTAGAAAAATTAAAAACTTCTAATACTCCACTATCAAAGCACGAAGTTATCGAAATTTTATTAATTAGAGATGCTATTCATAAGGCTTTATCAAATAAAATTAAGCCTTATGCTAATGCGATATTAAAAATTGAAGCATTAGACATAAAACTTAGAGAAAATGCTGAGAAATTAATTCAAGATATTAATTTAGCTGAATATCGATAAAATTTTCCTAAACCCCCTAATGCTTGGTGGTGGTATTTAGATATTTATGTTGAGGAAAAAGCAAAAAAATCCCACCCTTGGAATCGTTTTGATGGGTTAATTAAAGTCATCAGAGTTATGGTTTGGACGGGAAATTTAGCTCTTTTAGGAACCTTGGCTAGTCTTTTTCTGAGTAGTGGTTCCGGGTTAGGGGGTGCAGTAACTATTGCTATTCCTAGTATTTTATCGTTACTACAAGCTCAAAGTGAATTAACGGAAACGGGGAAAAAAGGGTTCGATAAACTTTTAGATAAATTCAGAATTCCTCAATATTTTCACGAGGAGGCAAAGCTTGTTTCTAGTTTATTAATGACGGGATTGTTGTTAGGTATTTGGTTGAATTTACCGTCTATTTCTAATCGCTATAAATCGGCAGGTCAAAAATTACAAGACCAGGAAAAATTAGCCTCGGCTGAAGAAAAATATTTACAAGCAATTAAGTTAGATGGTGATAATTTAGATGCTCGTTATAAGTTGGCAACTGTCTATGAGAAATTACAAGATTTTGACAATGCGAAGAAACAATACATAATTGCAGCTAAAGGTGGTTTTCTGGATGCCTATAATAATCTTGCTTATTGGTATATTCAGGAAAATAAGAATGGGGAAGCGATAGTTTTGCTGACTCAAGCTTTGCAGCTTTTAGAGGAAAAAGAAAGGAGTTTTGAGGGGTTAACTGAGCGGGAAAAGTTGAATTTCTGGACTCAAAAATATAGCATATTTAAAAATATAGCATGGGCCAGATTTAAACAAAAGCGATATGATGATTCTGTAGCCTATCTTTTGCCTGCAATAGCTATTGCTAAAAATTCTAAATATCAGGAACATATCCGAAATCCAGGGGCAGTTTTTTGTATCTATAGTCAGGTCTTGTTAAGGACAGATAAATCATCTTCTAAAGTCAAAGAAAATTGGCAACAATGTCGTCAATTAATCGAATCTCGTCTAGCTGCGGGTGAGGCTATTAATTCTGAAGAGGATGAATGGTTATATAAAGCTAAACAACAATTAAAGCAATAAATAATGGTAAATTCTATGCTGAATTGGAAAGGGGTAATCCAAGCTGCATTGACTTTCATACTTATGGGATGGGCAACACCTGTGTTAAGTAGTCCCGTTCATCGCATAATTGATTTTCAGGGGAATGTCCAAGTAAAAAAGGCACAATGGAAGGGCTTTCATCAAGCTGAGTTTGGTATTACTCTCAGTAATAAGGACAAAATTAAGCTAGGTAGTAATGCTTGGGTAAAAGTTTATTGTAGCGATTTGAATCAATATACAGTGAAACAACCAAGAACATATCTTGTTTCTGAAGTATGTCCTAAAGGAGAGGGTGTTATTAGATTATGCCCAGATTGTAATAACGATAGACTCCGTCCTCTTGTCTTCAAAGAAAAGGGTTTACAAAAACGGCCCTATTTGATTAGTCCTCGCAAGACTAAAGTTTTCAATGACTCATTAACCATTCATTGGAATCAAGTTCCTGGAGTAACTAACTATAAAGTTAAGGTGGAAGGCTTGAAAGAAGAGTGGGAAGCAGAAACCAATGAAGCCAAAATTCTTTACGGTGGAAATTTAGAGCCTGGACAGCATTATATTGTAACTGTAGTCGCGGATAATGGGGTTACTTCTATAGAAGAAGATGATGGTAGGTATAGTAATTTTACTGTTCTAAAGGAAGAAGAAGCAAAGACTTTACGGGAACAAGTAGTAATTATCGCGCAGCAGGAATTAAGTCAAGAGCAAGAAGGGTTGATTTTAGCCTATTTTTATCGAGGGAATAAATTAAATTTTGAGGCTATTCAGGTGTTGGAAAAGTTAGTCAAATCTGGAAGTCAGACGGCAACGGTTTATCAGTTGTTGGGGGATACTTACCAACGGGTAGGATTAAATTTAATGGCGAAGGAGCCTTATCAGCAAGGGTTGGCGTTGACTGGGGAGCAGGAGAAGAGTGAAGTTAAGGCGATGATGCAATGGGGGTTGGGTGAGGTGGAGTATCTGTTAGGTAATTGGGATGAGGCAGCAGAGTGGTTGCAGAAGGCAAGGGTAAATTATTTAGCGTTAGGCAAGCAGCTAAATAAGGAAGATGAAGAACTAATAAATGATGCTTTGGGGAGAGATTAATTATGAAAAAGAGTTTGATAAAGTTATCTATATTGTCTGTTTTTACTGTTGTTGCAGTGACTGGTTTTTGGGTAGGGATGCCAGAGCTTATTGTGGAGCAGGCACTGTCTCAAGTTTCAGAGCAAGAAGAGCTAGCAGAGGTTAAAAGATTAGTTGAACAGATTATTCAGTTGAATCAGCAGGGGAAGTATGCTGAAGCTATTCCTCTAGCAGAAAAAGCGTTAGAGATTCGTAAGAGGGCACTTGGAGATAATCATCTTGATGTAGCAAGAAGTCTCAATGACTTGGGAAGACTTTACCAGTCTCAAGGAAAATACAAAGAAGCAGAACCTCTCTACCAAAAGTCTTTAGCTATTCGGAAGCAAAAGTTAGGAGATAACCATCCTGATGTAGCCATCAGTCTCAATAACTTGGCAGTACTTTACTATCAACAGGGAAAATACAGCGAAGCAGAACCCCTCTACCAAAAGTCTCTTGATATTCGGAAGGAACAGTTAGGAGATGACCATCTTGATGTAGCACAAAGTTTCAACAATCTGGCATTGCTTTACTATCAACAGGGAAGATACAGTGAAGCAGAACCCCTCTACCAAAAGTCTCTTGATATTAGGGAGCAACAGTTAGGAGAGAACCATCCCCTTATAGCAAACACTCTCAATACTTTGGCATTGCTTTACCAGTCTCAAGGAAGATATAGTGAAGCGGAATCGCTCTACCAAGAGTCTCTTGATATTAGGGAGCAACAGTTAGGAGACAATCATCCTGGTGTAGCCATCAGTCTTAATAACTTGGCATTGCTTTACCAGTCTCAAGGAAGATACAGTGAAGCAGAACCTCTCTATAAAAGGTCTCTTGGTATTTGGAAAAAACAGTTAGGAGATAACCATCCTTATGTAGCATTGAATCTTCAAAACTTGGCAAATCTTTACTTTTCTCTAGGAAGATACAGCGAAGCGGAACCCCTTTTAAAAAAGTCTCTTGATATTAGGAAGCAAACATTCGGAGAAAATCACCTTTATGTAGCAACAACTCTCAAGGAGCTAGCATTTTGTTACCGCAGTCAAGGAAGATACCCTGAAGCAGAATCTCTCTATAAAAAATCTTTAGCTATTCGTAAGCAGCAGTTAGGAGATGAGCATCCATCTGTAATAAGCCTTTTCAGTAGCCTTGCAGCACTTTACCATAACCAAGGAAGATATGCTGAAGCCGAACTTCTCTATCAAAAGTATTTAGCTATTGATAAGCAAAAACTTAGAGAAAATCATCTGTCTGTAGCAACCACTCTCAATAACTGGGGATGGTTTTACCAATCTCAAGGCAATATAACTCGCAGCATTGAATTTTTAAGTCAAGGACTGGCGATTGAAGAACACAATATCTCCAAAAATTTAGTGCTAGGTGATGCACGCCAAAAACGAGATTACATAAACAAATTCTCTGAAACGACTAATTCTACTATTTCTCTCAATCTCCAATTTGCACCCAATAATCCAAAAGTCACCCGTCTAGCGCTTAAAACTATCTTTGAGCGTAAAGGACGCATCCTTGGGGTTTTAACTAACAGCTTACAAATTCTCCGCCAACAGACTGATGATCCTGACACTCAAAAATTATTGAATCAACTCATTGCTAAACGCACTCAACTCTCTAACCTCAATTTTAAGAAACCTGAAGATTTTCCTTCTCCTGATATCTACCGTCAAGAACTCACTAAAGTAGAAAAAGAAGTAAAAGAACTCGAAGGCAAACTGAGTCGCCGTAGTGCTGAGTTTGGCAATTTATCTCAACCCATTACTATTGAAAAGATTCAACAACAAATTCCTGCGGGCACTGCTTTAGTAGAATTAGTTCACTATCGACCTGTTAATCCTAAAGCCCCCCGAAATGAACGCTTTGGCAAACCCCGCTACGCTGCTTATGTTCTCTATCAAAACGGTGAACCCCAAGCCATCGACTTAGGAGAAGCAGCACCCATCGACAAAACAGTAGAAAAATTACGCAGATTCCTCCGTGACCTTGGATTTACCCCTGAACAACTCAAACACCCTGCCAGAGAACTCGACGAAATGGTAATGCAGCCAGTACGCCAACTCTTGGGAAATACCAAAACTATTCTCTTATCTCCCGATGCTGCTCTCAACCTAATACCCTTTGAAGCATTAGCGGATGAGAACAACCAATATTTAGTCGAAAATTATCAAATTACCTATCTTACCTCTGGACGAGACTTACTACGACAAAATCCCAAAAATAACCGACAAACTCCCCTAGTCATAGCAAATCCAAAATATCAACAACAGGGAGAAATAATTGCCCTTGACAATTACCGTTACATAGATTTATCCGATCGCGGATTTCCATCCCTGAGAGGTACACAAATAGAAGCAGAAACCATCAGTCAACTATTCCCGGAAGCTCTAATTTTAACGAAAACCAATGCTACAGAAAACGCCCTCAAACAAGTCAAAAATCCTGACTTCCTCCATATTGCCACTCATGGATTCTTTTTACTGAAACCTACATCAGAAAACTCAACCAATTCTGATAACCCCCTATTTCGTTCTGGGTTAGTGTTTGCCGGAGTAGAAAAACGACAGAGTGGAGGGGATGATGGAGTTTTTAGTGCTGATGAAGCCACCCTCTTAAATCTGGTCGGCACTCAATTAGTGGTATTATCCGCTTGCGATACAGGAATAGGAGATATAGCAATGTGCGCTGGCATATTTACACATTATTTTTTGTAAACCTTTTCCAGGCTGTACTGTGAGCTGAACATTGTAAATACCTGAGCGCTCATTGCCATATTAGCGCGGGGGAAGGAATTTATGGATTACGTCGTGCTTTCGTTATAGCAGGCAGTGAAAGTCAAATGATTAGTCTGTGGAAAGTAGAAGATGAGGCCACAAAAGATTTGATGGTAGCTTATTATCAGGGATTAAAAGCAGGAAAAGGACGCCGGGATGCTTTACTGGAAATTCAGCGAAATTGGTTGAAACAAGGAGAATATCAACATCCTTATTATTGGGCGAGTTTTATCTTTTCCGGGGATGGGACACCGATAGCGCTAGGCGCAAGTCAGAAGTAATCCCTGACTAAGTTTGAGCGTTTATAAACCTCCTAACCCATTTGCGTAGTACTATACTAATTTAATCAATTTCTACGATGATGAAAGTTTTGATACTTATTTTTGGATTTTAGTAATTATTAATATCGTCAGGAGGGAAAGCAAATACAATTCCTATTCCCCAAGCAATACTCGGTACTAAAGCAAAAATTATTATTTCTAATCCTGTCATAATTAATTTCCTAATTTATTGTAGTTTTGTGTGTATAGCCGTCGAAGGAAGGGTTAGGACAGTTCAAAAAATTAAAACTCAGACAAAGTAAGACTTTTCTTTCTTTCTTCTTCCTTCTTCCTTCTTCAACTAATTATTTATTTGTAAGTTTCTCTGGTTTTCTATTCGATCTATTTTTGCTGTTAATCTAGTTAAGTTACCGTCAATAATTCGTTGATTAGTAACATGATCGTAAGCTTCCCATTCTTGAGTAACTTCTGTATCTTGCCAAATAAACCAGTCCCGATAAATTTCTCCACTATCAATATCATTACATAGAGGCAACCAATCATCTCCTGTAAAATACTCTGTTTCTTGAATGACTAAATCTAGACCAATTAAAGTTAATAATGTTTCTAAATTATTCAATTCTGTCTGAGATGGTTTATGGGTTTTTCTCTGGTTCATAAGTCTGATTTTCATGTTTTTTTATTGTTTTGTGAAAGAAAATTTTAATGTATAGCAGAAGAAAGAAGGAAGAAGAAAGAAGGAAGAAGGAAAAATCTTGCGTTGTCTGATTTTTAAGCTTTTGATCTGTCCGTGCCCTTTGCTTCTACTGCTATATTAACTATTTGATCAATTAGAAAGTAGGGCGGTACAAATTTTTCTAGCTATATACTGAATTTTAAATCTAGTTACCATCGATAAAATATTTGCTAATTTCTGATTTTATTAAGAGTTATAAATTAATTTAAATTGCTAAAATTTCTCAATTAATTCATCCATTTTCAAAATATATATTGTGTATTGAATCTACATTTTTCAAGGTATATTAAAAAATACTTCTGTAATTTATGAATCTTCAGTTTATCAAAATAATATGGGTCTAAAGCCCCACCTTTTAAGGCGAAATATTTTTGGAGAGTTGCTCAAATGCCCGTTAAAAAAATAACTTCTGACTTCTGACTTCTAACTTCTGACTTCGTTAAGAACCTTCTGCTATTGCTGAATTAGTATTATCATAAAACTCTAAACTATCTGGAATTTGAGCCTCAATCTCAGATATTCTTTGCTCAATCTCAGCTTGTTTAGCAGCAAAACTATCATAACTAAAATAAAAATGACCAAGAACTTTTCCTTGATAACTACGCTTAGTAAATTGCCAACCAGGTTCTAGAAAAATTTTCATCATTCCATTACTAAGTCCGCGACTTCTACCAATCAATTTTTTATCTCCTGTCAAGGAAATGCCAAATAATTTAATTTCACCACCAACATTTTGCAAAATTAATCTATGACTAACTGATAAATCATTACCATCTACCCGAATTGAATAGCCATTACTATCAGTAGCTCTTCCACAAATGCCAGAAAAATTAAAGTTTAATAGCAAAGGCTCAACTAAAATTGGATATAATCCTGCTTCACTTTCACTCCAGCAAGGTCTTTCATTAGAACGCTGTTCTAAAATAATTAGTTTATAACTAGAATATCCGTTTAGATCGCTCAGAGGCATTGCCATGGCAACAACTTTATTTTGGTCAATTTCTACCTCGTCAAAAGTAAAATTTGCTTGGGCAGATATCGCAGTATTAATAGTAAAAAATATTGTGCTAAAAATAGTTAAAATTGAACGATGAAAAATATTTTTCATTGGCTTGATCCCTGTTTTTTGTTTCTCTAAATACTTTAAAAAAATCGGCTTTTTTTTGTAGAGAATATTAGGATTTTAATTAAACCAGATTTAAAAAAATCTAGAAAAGCCTCAATTATGTTAGGCAGTATAGTTTCGAGATAAAAGCAGTTAAAATGTTGTTAATTAGTTAACTTCCTTAAATTAGAAAGAGTTAGCTATGTTCGTTAAAGTAGCATTCAGCACTCAGCTATGAGCAATCAGCTTCTCAAGGTGTATAATGAAGGTTTAAGTCCCCCATTAACAAGCATCACGCGCTTTTTTATCAAAATAATTGGGTCTAAAACTCCGCCTTTTAAAGCGAAATATTTTTGGAGAGTTGCTCACGCATCCCCTACTTCCCCTCCTGGGAGGGGTTAGGGGTGGGTTAACTTCTGACTTGTGACTTGTGACTTGTCACCCCGTGAGGTGGGGGAGTCAAACCCTTGAATTTTTAGCTGACCGCTATTTGCGTTTGCGTAGCATTTTGTAGAAAAGTATTCCGGAACAGAAAAGCTGATAGCTAGTTAAAATCATTTACAGCACTTTTGAGGATAGCGAGGTACAGTTATAAGACTATTTATTCGTATATTCCCTGTTCCCAGCTCCGGTGTTCCCTAATAACTTCTGACTTCTGACTTCGTTAAAGTGGGGGAGTCAAACCCTTGAATTTTTAGCTGACAGCTATTTGCGTTTGCGTAGCATTTTGTAGAAAAGTATTCCGGAACAGAAAAGCTGATAGCTAGTTAAAATCATTTACAGCACTTTTGAGGATAGTGAGGTACAGCTATAAGACTATTTATTCGTATATTCCCTGTTCCCAGCTCCGGTGTTCCCTAATAACTTCTGACTTCTGAGTTCGTTAAAGTGGGGGAGTCAAACCCTTGAATTTTTAGCTGACAGCTATTTGCGTTTGCGTAGCATTCTGTAGGAAAGTATTCCGGAACAAAAAAGCTGATAGCTAGTTAAAATCATTTACAGCACTTTTGAGGATAGTGAGGTACAGCTATAAGACTATTTATTCGTATATTCCCTGTTCCCTGTTCCCTAGAGCAATAAAACTTTATACCTCATCAACTCGATAACTGCTGTAAAATAAATAAAAATACAAATAGGAAGAAACAGTGGAAAAAAAATCAAAGCGCGATCGCGGACGAATTCTCACAACTTCTGGACTGAAAAAACTGAATGAAGCTATTGAAGAATGGAAACAACAGTACAACCTCAGAGCTACTCTTGCAGAAATTGAAGCTGAGTCTGGAGTGGGTTCCGACACCATCAGTAAAATTAGACAAGGGCGAGTCGGTGCAGACCTGAGTAAAATTCAGCAGCTTTTTGCCTCCTTTGGTCTGACATTGGATGAAGCAGACCACCGTTCGGGAAAACAGAGTCAAACTTCAAGTGAAACAGAACCTATTGGAGAACTTTTGCCACTACTTAATAACGAAGAAATAGTGAGTCACAATAGTTCCCAAGTTTTTATCAGTTATTGCAGTCAAGACCCGGATCGAGAATTGGCGCGACAGTTTGAAACGGCCTTGAATGCTGCTGGTCATCAGGTTTTTATGGCAGCAGACCGCATCCGTCTGGGAGAAAATTGGTTTCGGCGTATTAATGAAGAGTTGAGACGGTGTGACTATTTGCTGTTATTTTTGCCTCCCCAGTCGGTACAAAGTGAGTTACTGACCTATCAAGTACAACTTGCAAGGGAGTTACAATTTTCCCGACCCAACCGTAAACCTGTAATTTTGCCGATACGGGTAGGGTTTTCCCTGAGTACACCCCTCAACCACGATCTGCGGGGTTATCTCTATCGCATTCAACAACGGGAGTGGCGATCGCCAGAAGATAGTGTGGTCATTCTGAGGGAAGTTTTGACTCTTTTAGCTACTCCACCGGAGAATATTGCGTCGGAAGTAGAGGAACAACAAGAGACTTTACCTGCGGAAGAAATTAGTAGCATTGCATCAACAAATAGCGCTCCTTTACCCTCTGCTGAACCTGAAATACCGGGGGGACAAATTGATGTGGCATCTACTTTTTATATCGAGCGTCCACCTATTGAAGAACGTTGTTATCAAGCTATTTTGCAACCAAGTGGTTTAATTAGAATTAAAGCGCCACGACAGATGGGTAAAACTTCTTTAATGGCAAGAATTTTACACCATGCTACACAGGAAGGATATCGGACTGTACCTTTAAGTTTTCAGTTAGTAGATAAAGAGGTTTTTAGTAATCTTGATAAATTCTTAAAATGGTTTTGTGCTTATGTGGGACGAGAGTTACGTTTGCCTAATCAATTAGATGATTATTGGGATGATATTTTTGGTAGTAAAGTTAATTGTAAGGATTATTTTGAGAAGTATTTATTAGCTCAAATAGATAATCCTTTAGTGTTGGGTTTAGATGAAATTGATAGAGTTTTTCAATATCCTGATATTGCCGAAGATTTTTTGGGATTATTACGAGCTTGGCATGAGGAATCAAAGCGACGAGTTATTTGGAAAAAATTGCGATTATTGGTAGTACATTCTACGGAAGTTTATATTCCCATGAATATTAATCAATCTCCTTTTAATGTAGGATTGCCTATAGATTTACCAGAGTTTAATCCACAACAAGTTCGAGATTTAGCATCGCGACATAATTTGAATTGGTCGGAGTCAGAAGTTGATAAATTAATGACAATTGTTGGCGGGCATCCTTATTTAGTTAGGGTTGCTTTATATCATATTTCTAAACAAGATTTAACTCTGGAAGATTTGCCGGAAAATGTAACTGCTGAAACGGGAATTTATAGCGACCATTTACGACGACATTTGTGGAATTTAGAAGAATATCCAGAGTTAGCTGAAGCGATGAAAAATGCGATTTCTGAAAATTATAATGGGCAGTTAACAGGAATGTTGGGTTTTAAGTTAGATAGTTTAGGTTTGGTGAAATGGCAGAGTAATAAATGTTATCCCAGATGTGAGTTATATCGTCAGTATTTTCAAGCGCATTTGTTATCGGAGAAGTAAGAAGTAAGAAGGAAGAAGTAAGAAGGAAGAAGTAAGAAGTAAGAAGGAAAAAGTAAGAAGGAAGAAGTAAGAAGGAAGAAGTAAGAAGGAAGAAGGAAGAAGGAAGAAGTAAGAAGGAAGAAGGAAGAAGTAAGAAGGAAGAAGGTGTTTAGTTATAAATAAAAGATGGAGGAGTCAGGAGTCAACCCACCCCTAACCCCTCCCAGGAGGGGAGGGGAACGACCGAGTCAGGAGGAAAAAAGAAGGGAGTTTAGTTATTTAGGAGAGAAGGAAGAACTAAAGGTACTGGTGGATTATAATGGTATAGCTAGTGGGAGCTCTTGCTCCCGTTCTAACTGTTGCTTGTTCCCGTTCTAATGATTTCTATGTGCTACGCAAACAGATATTCCTAAGTTAAAAGTAGTAATAGCAGTTACTATAGTATTATACCAAAACAATACTTGAAACAAAAATTGCTTTGAAAGAAGCTTTGAAGACATATCAAGGAGATGTTAAACACCAGAATGTTAAGGAAAAAATAGAGCAACTTTCTCAACTTAATCCTATAGTATAACCTACCCATAGCTCCCTTCTAGAATCTCAAGATTGGCTATTAATTAGTGCCCCTTCTTTTCCTCAAGGGGAGAAACTTTCTAATGGTAAATATGCTTATACTCTGGGAAGGTTAGCATTTAATATGTTTGAACCTACCAATTTAAAGTTAGTTATTGATTCTGTTAGACAACCTGTTGTGTTGTTAGGAGAAGGGAAAAAACGTAGCCATGATATTGTAGTTGAGTTTAGTATTATTGATGAATTATTCCCACCATTAAAAGTTATCGTTCGTAATTTAGGTGTTTGTTATCCTGCCGATAATAAAACCTTACAAGTCGAATAGACATCTCCGGAAATAGTCGAACACTTACTATAACTATCTTTTAGGAAGCGATAGCGTACGCTTAACCGGAGGTGATCGCAAATGCTTAAGATAGTTAATTTTCACGGTAAACTCAGTGTTATAG
>NZ_JAAHGU010000108.1:0-26131 GCF_010692685.1 Okeania sp. SIO2F5
ACGCATCCTTAAAACTTTAACCTTTAGCGATCGCCTAATTTATGAAAAATACAGCTCATACAGTTACTTTTATGTTACATTATCAATATTTATGTAATATGTAAAGATGCCAGCGCTCATTGCTATAGTTTTTCCTATTTTTACAGCCAACCTTTTTAAAAAATTCCACACCAACATCGCACAAGCAATATGATTTTTTTGAATTTTACCCAGACGACATTGGCAAAATTTTAGACCTGTTAATTGCTTAATTTCTCTATGGAATTCTTCAATTTTTCATCTAATTTGAGACTCAAACTCTACAGCATCTACTGAAGATTGACTTAAGTCATTAGTTACAATGTATTCTGTTCTATTGGTAGAAATAGTTGCCCAGAATAGCTGAATTTTTTTATCTCTTGGAAACCCTTTAATTTTAATTATTTTACCTGATATTTTTTCTGATTTGTTCCAAGTTAATTATCCAATATTTTGATATTTTTCTACACCACCCGTATCATCGACTCAACGATTTGTTTTTAATGGACAATAATAAATTTTCCCGAAATTATCTATCAAGGCCATTAATCTTTGTGTTGCATACCAGCTATCCATTAATAGAGTTTTAAATGGTAGTTTTTGATGGTTTACAGCATGAAAAATCATTTCTTCAACATGATCAAACTCACGTTTTTTTGTCAGTATCTGGATCATAAATTATATAATCTATTATCCAAAAATGTTCACTTTTAGGATGGAAATAAATACAGTTAACTACTCCTATTCCTCGAATTACTTGATGTTCGTTACCACTATATTGTCTGCGAACAATTTCAATTTTATCAGAGAACTTCTTATTAAGAACTGTATCATCGAAAATTAGATAACCTTCTTTGTCGGTCACAATTTCTTCTTTGACATTTCGCCATAAATCTAGAGAGTTTAAATTTGCTATTCTTAAATAGCGATTAATTGTATCATGGCTAATCTTTTCTAGATGATTTGCAAAATTTGTGATGGTATAGTTTGTTTGAGAATTGAGTAAATATTGACAGTAATCAACATAGGTAAAATTCATATTTTATACATTTATACAATAATCAAATTATCTAACAATTACATTTTTAGGGTGAATTTATTTAATAAATTTTAACAATGTTTACCAAAAACTTATGCTCTGATTACTACTAGAAAACGACTGGTATTTAAGATAGTATATATTGCCAAAAACTATGAACTAGAATCGAACCTACTTAAATAAGAAGATACGCTACATATAGCGTACCTGCGTAAGTCCTGATTATATCATGTCCGGTTGAATAGTTATAAATAAATGACGGAGGAGTCAGTCCTCAGTCCTCAGTCCTCAGGAGGGAAGAAAGAAGGAAGAAGCAAGAAAAAAGAGGAGGAAAAGGAGAAAGTTTTTTTGATCACGCTCTTATCCGGACATAATATTAGAGGGCAATTCATTTAAGTAGACTACAAAATTATTTTAGGTTAGGGAGTAGGGAGTAGGGAGTAGTAGAATGCTTTGAGCACTGTAGTCTATCTATTTATTCTTATGTTTACTTTTACCCTACTCCCCCGCTCAAGAAAATGTAGCAAACATTTATCACCCTTGGTATTAAAACTCTCTCTTCGTTCACTCCTGACTCCTGACTTCTGACTCCTCCCTTCATGATATCAATTGAGCTTCATACAAATTTATAAAATTTTAAACTTTTGTGTAGTTTTAGCTACATTTTTTGATGTTTCTGCCACCATGAAAAAATAAACAATCTTTAAAAAACTAATTTTCTCAAACGGAGTTGAAAAATATGGATGCTCAAAAATTCCTGAGTCGCTACTCTATAGGAAAACGTTATTTTCGAGGAGTTTGTCTCAGTAATGCAAATCTGCCTGGGGTAAAACTGACTATGATTAATCTAAATCAAGCTGATTTAAGTGGGATTGACTTAAGTCGGGCAAAACTAAGTGGAGCTGAGTTAAGTCAAGCAAATTTATCTGGTGCCGATCTTAGTTATGCAGACTTGCGTAGCGCGAATTTAAGTGATGTTAATCTAATCGGTGCTGACTTGACAGGAGCAAACCTAGCACGAGCTAATCTGAATCGAGCAGATCTGCGTAGTACTAACCTTACTGGTGCAGACTTAATTGGAGCAAACCTGAATGAAGTAGAAATGAGTGGCGCAGATTTGACCGCAGCAAATGTTAATCAAACAGAATTAAGTGCAGCTAGCTCTCATTTAGGTGTTTCTCGCAAGTGGGTGACTTGGGCAGGAAGCCATTAGATTTTTATTAAAAAGTATCAAATTTGAGGTTATATCAAATCCGGTAGCATCGGTATAAAATCTTTTGAAGATAGGAGTCAGTCCTCAGGAGTCAAGAGGAAAAACAGTTATAGCAATTCCCATGCTGGTGAGGTCAAAATTCGTTTGTTGTGCGGGAGTAGGGAGTAGTAATTCGGGAAACAGAGAATAGCGGTGCGACCCCGCGACAACGACAGTCGCAAGGAGGCGCGCACCAAGAGAGAAAAGAAGAAAAACAACTGTACCTCAGTAGTCTGAGAAACGCTATATCAAGATTTCCTAATGGCGAAGATGGACAATATTTTTATACCTAATTAAACGGATTTGATATTACTAAAAATATCCCACGCCATTCGACGTGGGTTTCTAGTATTCCCAATCAAACCCTTGTAATACCTGTACAAAAATTAAGTTTCCGGAGATATATCTTGAATATGGTTATTTCTCCATGTTATATCATGTCCGGTCGCATCGGAGCGTGTATAGAATTAAATTTCAATTGAAAGAAATCCTTCAGCATAGCTGCCTTATGCCTTCTGCCTTCCCTACACCAAAGCATAAGTATTCAAGCGGACATAATATTATTTCCTTAAAATTCAAACTTTGAGGTTTGGAAAAAGGTGATATACTTAATAAAATAGGCAGTAATAACGTAATCATCGTCGTATAAAAAAATTTTTCGAGCATGAAGCAACTCCTGAAAATTTTTCGGCCACTATTATATAATATATATTAGTAAATATCCACTATTTTAGAATCCCGAACCTCTTTTACCGTTGGGCATAATTGTCCACCAATTAGTTTTTGCCATATTTAGTTGTTTCTGATTTACCATTGCATTATCAAGATTAGTACCACACAGATTTGCTCCTTGTAAATTCGCACCATTCAGATAAGCATTTGTCAGGTCTGCATCCCGCAGATCGCATCCTGCCAAACTAGCTGTACTTAAATAAGCCTTAGTCAAATTTGCATTTTTGAGAGTAGTATTAGTTAAATTAACATGACCAAGATTAGCATGGGACAAATCTGCACCTTGCAAATTACTTTGATGTAAATTAGCTCCATAAAAATTAACTCCAGACAACTTGGCATTACGCAAATTCAAGCGACTTAAATTACAATCAGGAAAATCTCTTCTACCTTTAGCATAAGCACTACGCAACGTTGCAGCAGTCCATTTCTCGGGAGTTTGAGAATTTAATCCAGTTGTCTTTTTTGCAGAAACCGTCGTCAAATATCCTTTAGAAACTTCTTTGCTCATCTTCATCTGAGGTCGAGATCGAGTTGTAGGTTTCCTTTCTAAACGAGTTTTGCGTTCTCGAATTTTTTGAGCAATTTGATTATTAGTAGACATCCAGGAAAAATCATTTTCATTGTCATTAAAAACTGTGGACTCTTCTCTGAATAATGTATTTAGACTATGATCTGGAATTAGTTCAACCTGTTTGTTTTCAGATTCTTTTTTCTTCAATGATGTTAAAAGTTCTTCTGCTGACTGGAAGCGATGTCGCACGGAAACTTCTAGCATTTTCTCCAATATTTCCCCAAACCAGTCGCTAATATTAACAAGAGGACGCCAGAGAATTTCACCATTGATCTGATCGTAACCAAGGCTATTTGGAGTTTTTCCTGTCAGCAGAAAAATGCAAGTTACTCCTAGGGCATAAATATCACTTGCGTATACAGGTCGCAAAGCCATTTGTTCTGGTGGAGCAAAACCAGAAGTACCAATAGAAATATTTGTAAAAGCAGTTTCTCCTGTACCACCACTGGCAAGATGAGTTTGATTAACATGATCTTTGACTGCACCGAAGTCGATCAGAACTAAATGACCATCCTGACTCCGCCGAATGATATTAGCAGGTTTAATGTCTCGGTGAATTACTTCCTGACTGTGGATATAACTTATTACTGGCAATATCTCGATCAAAAAGTGTTTAACTTGTTCTTGATTAAGTAAACCCTGTTTTTTGACTTCCTGTTTTAATGTTGAGCCACTTACATATTCTTGAACTAAATAAAAATGTTTCTTCCACTCAAAATAACCCAATAATCTAGGTATTTGGGGATGATGGCCAATTTTACCCAGGGTTTCAGCTTCTCGCTCAAATAGTCTTCGCGCCATGTCTAATACATTTGGCGTTGTTGTCGATGGACGCAATTCCTTGATTACACAAATTGGATCTCCTGGCAAGGAAGTATCCTTAGATAAAAAAGTTGCTCCAAATCCTCCTTTACCAAGAGGTTGAATAATTTGATAGCGATCGCGCAAAACCAACTCTGAACCACAAGCTTGACAGCGATTTAAACTATTTGGGTTCTGAGGTTGAGGACAGGCAGGATTTATACAGTAGCTCATATTATACAAAAATATTAATTTGAATTTTTCTTTGAATGACCAATCTCTTCACACTAATTTCACTAAACAAAGGCCAATTTATTTTGATTTACACAAAACTTATTATCTAAAATTTCATACATTGATCCTAGTCCCGGTTTGATGAGTCCAGATATATAGTTATATATTTTTCCTAACAAGAGATAGGTATGTTACACATTTGATTGATTAGATTGATTTTAAATCATTAACTTAATAATCTAGATATATTACATTATACTTATGTAATAGTAAGATGATAATATGTAATAGTAAAATGATAATATGATTAAAGTTTATAGTTATTTTGCAAAATAATCTCAAATCACAAAATTCTTGATTAAGATTAAGTTTATCTCTAAATCAAATATTTCCATAATCAGAAAAGGTATTTTAGTCAGGACAGAAAAGTAGAAGCATCAAATATTAAAAATCAAAAGTAGCAATCCGTAATACTAATGAGTTACTCGAAAGCATTAATATGATTTTTGATTTCTGTATCTGCAACCTCCACAAAAGTCAAAAGAAGATAAATATAAGTGAAAAATTTTAACTAATAATCATTTGAGTGAATTAGTAATTAATAAAGATTACTAAAGTGACAAATGTTACTTTTACCTTTTGTGATCCTGGAAGAAGAATTTAGAAGTCAGGAAAAGGATATAACGGTTAAAGGAAGTATTGGCATACAGAATTAATTAGTGGAAGGTTAAGGCCAACTACTAACTAAATACTACCAAATTAATGATTTGTTGGGAGTCTTAAACTCACTTATTCCCCTCCCATGCCCAAAGTTTAAGTACCTGTCTAAATACTACCAAATTAATGATTTGTTGGGAGTCTTAAACTCACTTATTCCCCTCCCATGCCCAAAGTTTAAGTACCTGTGAAAATTAATTTCACATTTAATTGAGGTCGGGAAAAGGGAATAGTAAGGCAAACAAACCTCCATTGATGATAGAACAGATAGCGGTTTCTTTGCCATATCCCATTGACCATAAAGACCGACGATAAATTAAAAGTTCGACAAATTATGACCCCACCCACCAGAGAGATAAAATGTTACTTGAAGTTATAAATATGGCCTAAGAGCAAATATCTTGCTCTACTGTGCCTCAAGATCGGGAATTATTAAAGAATGCGTATCTCTCTGAACTGGTTGCGGGAACTGGTAGACATCAAAATTTCTCCAGAAGAGTTAGCTGAAACTCTGACAATGGCAGGCTTCGAGGTAGAAGAAATAGAAGATCGAAGCACCTGGGCAACTGGGGTAGTCGTAGGAAAAATATTAGAAGCTAATAAACATCCTAATGCTGATAAACTCAAAGTTTGCCAAGTAGATATTGGCAAAGCAGAGCCATTAAATATTGTCTGTGGAGCGTCTAATGCTAAAGCAGATATTTATGTGCCAGTAGCAACTATTGGTACTTATTTGTCGAAAATTGACTTAAAAATTAAAAAGAGTAAACTACGAGGTGTCCCCTCTGAAGGGATGATTTGTTCCTTGGCAGAATTGGGCTTAACAAAAGATGCTGAAGGAATTCATATCTTTGAGTTAGAAAATCCCCAGTTAGGCAGTGATGTTCGGCCTTTACTTGGTCTAAATGATGTCATTTTAGACTTGACAACAACAGCAAATCGTGCTGATGCTTTGAGTATGATTGGTGTTGCTCGAGAAGTGGCGGCCTTGACAGGAGCATCTCTGAGAATACCAGAAGCTTCTGGCGCTCTGATTACAGAGCAAGAAAGCTCTAGTAGTCTGAAAATAGATATCTCAGAGTCGGCAGCTTGCCCGATCTATATTGGTACTTTTATTGAAGGAGTAAAAATTAGTCCTTCACCAGGATGGTTAAAACAACGATTGGATGCTGCAGGTATTCGGTCTATCAATAATGTAGTAGACGTTACTAACTATATTTTGTTAGAGTGGGGTCAACCACTTCATGGGTTTGACCAAGACAAAATAATAGCCCTGACAGGTAATGAGCAGTTGACAATAGGAGTTCGTTATGCAAAACCTGATGAATCTCTGACTACCCTAGATAGTCAAAAGCGCACCCTGGAAGCTGAAACATTATTAATTACGGCCAATGACAAACCAGTTGCTTTAGCTGGGGTAATGGGTGGAGAAGAAACGGAAGTTAATGACAATACCACGAACCTATTATTGGAAGCTGCAATTTTTGCTCCGATCGCTATCCGTCGTTCAGCTCGGACTCAAGGTCTACGGACAGAAGCATCAACTAGATTTGAACGTGGGGTTAATCAAGCTGAATTAGCATTAGCGTGCCGTCGTGCTATTATGTTGATTACTGAATTAGCTGGTGGAAATACTACTACTCAAGAAACTTTTAGCACGGCAGGAGACCACCTGACAGTAACTCGTGAATTATCCCTCCGTCTCAACCGAATTAATGAAATTTTAGGACCACTGAAGCGTGGAGAAGGTACTTTGTATGAATCTTTTCTCCAACCAGAAGAAGTGGAAGGTATTCTCGCATCTTTAGGATGTGGTTTAATTAAATCGGAAACTACAGAGGAGGTAGTTTGGAATGTGACAGTACCTCCGTATCGTTATCGAGATTTAGAAAGGGAAATCGATCTGATAGAAGAAGTCGCTCGTTTGTATGGATATGATAACTTCTGTGAAACTTTACCAAGCAAAACTGCTGCGGGTTATTTACCACCGGAACAGTCTGCGGTGCTGAAGCTCAGAGCAGCTTTCCGTGGAGCAGGGTTAACTGAATTGATGCACTATTCTTTAGTTAAGCAAGGTGGGGAAAATCAAATAGCGATTGCTAACCCTCTGTTTGTGGAATATTCTGCTCTCCGTACAGAATTATTAAGCGGACTTATTGATGCTTTTCAATATAATCTCGAACAAGGAAATGGAGCATTAAATGGGTTTGAAATAGGTCGTATTTTCTGGAAAGAGGGAGAAAAATTTCAGGAAGCAGATGCGATAGCTGGAATTATGGGTAATGCTCCCAAAAGTTGGACTCTAGGTGGTCGGGAACAACCTTTAAGTTGGTTTGAAGCTAAAGGTATTTTGACACAAGTGTTTGAACGACTCTATTTAGCAGTTGAATATAAACAAGATTCTGAAAATTCCTTATTGCATCCAGGGAGAACAGCGTCATTATGGTTGGAAGGTAAATATCTCGGTGTATTCGGGCAATTGCATCCTCAACTACGACAGGAGCGAGAGTTACCAGATGAGGTTTATGTTTTTCAACTTAATTTAGAGTTACTCTTGTCAGTGATGACTCAAGCAGATATGTTGAGGCGCAAGTTTAGTGGTTATTCTACGTTCCCACCTGCTGACCGAGATATTGCTTTCTTTGTGTCAGTTGAGGTGTCTGTGAATGAGATTAAACAGGTAATTTCTGAGTCTGCTGGAAAGTTATTAGAGTCAATAGAATTATTTGACGAATATCGGGGTGAAAATGTACCCGAAGGTCAAAGGAGTTTAGCATTTCGGTTAATATATCGGATGAGCGATCGTACTCTTACTGATGCAGATATCGATCCAATTCAGCAAAAGGTACGAGATGCTTTAGTTGATAAATTTCAAGTAAATCTCAGAAGTTAATATTTGTGAGTTATTGTTGGTAGTTTATCATCAACATCAAAATGATAAATTATCAACAATAAATAGAGTTTGCGCTCAAAAGTCTTTTAGTAGGGGGTAGGAGACAGGAGACAGGAGACAGGAGACAGGAGAAATGGGAATGAGCGAGGAGATAGGAATAAGAATTGTCCCTTGATTTTTCTGCCAAACTATGCGCCTAAAATACGCTCCTTTTTGAGCGTTTTATACCAAATTCACGCAAAGGCAGTTACATCTTAATTTGTGATTTCTTCTTAAAAGAAAAAATTATAAATTCCATAAATTCTAAAATTTCCACCTTTTTTCCTCTTTAATATTTATGTTTTTCTTTCTCTGTTCCCTGTTCCCAGCTCCGGTGTTCCCAGTTAAGTGTGTCCTCACGCTTTGCAATATTTTATGAAATTGGTATTAGACTCAAACAAGCGCACTTTTTTCGATCCTAAAAAGGCTAAAACCAATATCAGTCAATGCTTTTATATTTAATCAGCAAGCCCTAAATACATCTATAGATATCTCCATAAAAGAGGGAATAGGGAATAGGGAATAGGGAGAAATTTATCAGAACCTTAACCAAATTATCAGCTTATCTCTGTAGCTATTTTTTCATTAATAGATTAATATTAAGACAGTTAATATAATACTTATTGTTCAAACTTCTGAATAATTACGAAGTTTAATTATCCTAATTTAGACAACTTGAATACCATCAAGTAAAATGTAATTTTATGAATATTGATAACTGCCAAAAACAAAGTAAAAAAAAATGAACTTTTTCCATAAGAATAAAAAATCACTAAAAAATTATAGCTTGACAAGCAAACTAGGATTAATATTACTAATCATCTTAGGTTATTTAGGCAATTATTTCAAATTACCTTTATTCTTTGGGGTAGATTTTCTCTTCGGTAGTATTGCAGTGTTTATGATAGTCGAACTCTATGGAATTATATGGGGAACAATAGCCGCCTTCATTGCTGGTAGTCACACATACTTCCTCTGGCACCATCCCTATGCGATCGCTATCTTTACTCTGGAAGCTATGTTTGTGGGAATAATGTTAAAGCGTCGCCCTTGGCAAAATATAGTCTTGCTAGATGGAATATATTGGCTTTTGATTGGGATGCCTCTAGTAGCATTATTTTATGGATTAATGTTGAACGTAGGTACAACACAAACTGTATTAATTATGTTGAAGCAGTCAATTAATGGCTTCTTGAACGCCTTAATTGCTAACTTAATTGTTAGTTATTTACCTATAAATCAACTGTTTAAATTATCTAAAAGTTACAAAAAAATCTCTTTTCAAGAAACTATTTTTCACTTATTAGTCGCATTGATTTTATTACCTGCTTTAATCCTCACAATCTTGAATGGACAACATATACTAACAATAGTAGAAAAAGATATTCAAAAAGAACTGAAGGCCACAACAACTCCTCTGGTAAATAATTTACAGTTTTGGTATCAAAAACACTTGTATGCTGTTGAAGAATTAGCAAAAATAGCAGCTCAAGTACCTGAGAATGAAATATCTACTCTTCAACAAAGTACATCAGTAATAAAAAAAGCATTTACCTCTTTTTTAAAAGTATATGTTACTGATGCTAAGGGTAATATAATTGCGGCTGAACCTGCATTGAATGAATTAGGAGAATCATTAGTCAACTTAAACATATCTAATAAGTATACTTGGAGCAAACTTGCCAAAGAATTGCAACCACAAGTTACAGATATTCATAGAGATAAAGCATCTCCTTTTCCTCATATAGGTATCATAGTACCAATAGTCAAAGAGAATAGCTTCCAGGGAATAGCTTATGCTTCTGTCGGCATAGCTGAATTAGGTCAACTTCAGCAACTAAATACTCAAATAAAAGAAATAAATATAATACTGGTTGATAGCAAACAATACATCATTACTGAGGGTAGTTCAGAGGCAACTACGAAGGAAAAATTTGACTTACAGGAAACAGGAAATGTGGAATACGAAGGAGATATCTTTAAGTGGCAACCAACAACACCAGGAATGCCAAAGATGAAACGATGGAAACAATCTTTTTATGGAAAAAAGATGCAAATTAGTGCCGATCTTCCTTGGACTCTATATGTAACATTACCTACAGCTCCTTACATAGACTTCCTAGAAACGAGTTATATTAAAAATTTGGTGACAATGCAAATAATCGCAGTGGTAGGATTAATCATATCAGTCTTAGTGAGCAAAAAATTAGTAGCACCGATGTTAACACTGACACAAGTAACCACAGACTTATCTCAAAAACTACTGTATCAAGAAGCTCCTATAGGTTTGGCAAAGAAGAGTAGAATCGCAGAAATTAATACCCTCACTGCTAACTTTCAGTCAATGCTATTAGCTTTACAGGAAAAATTTACTGAAATTAAGCACACAAACGAATCTCTAGAAAACCGAGTCAGGGAAAGAACTCAAGAACTACACAAAAAAAATCGAGACCTCAGTGCAGAAATTCTTCAACGTCGCCGGATAGAATCTATTTTGAGCGATCGCGAAGAACGCTATGCACTTGCTATATCTGGTACAAACGATGGAATTTGGGATTGGGATATACAAACAAATCAGGTTTACTATTCACCTACCTGGATGAGAATTATTGGCCACGAAAATGACCCACTTCCCTACACTTTATCTACTTGGTCAGATAATATACATCCAGAGGATCTAGAAGCAACCCTCAGAGATGTAGAAGCACATTTAGCAGGAGAAACAGAACGTTATCAGAATACCCATCGCATCAAACATCGGGATGGGCATTATGTCTGGATATTTACCAAAGGACAACGTATTTGTGATGATTCAGGTCAACCCTATCGCGCTGTTGGCACAATAACAGACATCACAGAGAATAAGCAAGCAGAAGATCGAACCAGAGCTGCTAAAGAAGAAGCAGAAATTGCTAACCGAGCCAAAAGTGAATTTCTTGCTACAATGAGCCACGAGATCCGGACTCCAATGAATGCAGTTATTGGGATGACAGGTTTACTGTTAGACACAGAGCTAAACTCACAACAGCAAGATTTTGTCGAAGTTATCCGCAACAGTGGAGATGCTTTATTGAGCTTAATTAATGATATTCTTGATTTCTCTAAAATTGAATCTGGCAAACTATGTTTAGAGGAACAACCTTTTAATATCCGAAGCTGTATAGAGGAATGTCTAGATTTATTGGCTCCAAAAGCAGCCGAAAAAAAATTAGAGCTAGCTTATCTAATACAGCAACAAACTCCTGAAGTTATAGTAGGAGATGTAACTCGGTTACGTCAAGTATTAGTTAATCTCCTCAGCAATGGAGTCAAATTTACAGAAACTGGGGAAGTGGTATTATCAGTAACAGCTTCACTTCAAAATCAAGATTTAAACCCTTCCCAAAAAAGGGATTGTCCCATTCCCAATCAAACAGAATGTCTAGAATCATATGTTCCCTGCTCTACTGTCTACGAAATACAATTTGCGGTTAAAGATACTGGTATTGGTATTCCTAAAGAACGTATGGATCGTCTGTTCAAACCTTTCAGTCAAGTTGATGCCTCTACAACTCGTAACTATGGAGGGACAGGGTTGGGATTAGCTATTAGCAAGCGGTTAAGTGAAATTATGGGAGGAAAGATGTGGGTAGAAAGTGAAGCAGGAGTTGGTTCGACTTTCTTTTTCACTGTAGTAGCTACTGCTATTGGCGAAAATTCATGTCTTGGTCAGAAATCAGAAACTGAAACAATATTAAAAAATAAACATTTGTTAGTTGTAGATGACAATGCTACTAACAGGCAAGTACTAACACTTCAAGCAGAATCTTTATGTATGATTTCTCAAGCTGTAGGTAGTGGGCAAGAAGCGATAAATTTATTACAGTCAGGACAGACATTTGATTTTGCTATTCTAGATGTATATATGCCAGTAATGGATGGCTTCACTCTAGCTAATAAAATTCGCAAGTTACCTAATTGTCAAGAATTACCTTTAGTTTTTCTCAGTTCTCTAAATCAACTAGAATACTCTACTGAGAACGTTAATATCAATGCTACTGCTTATCTCAACAAACCAATTAAACAATCTCAACTAGAAAAAGTGTTAGTAGGTATCCTGAGAGAGAGTATAGTTGATAGTACCCAAAAATCTAAAATTCAATCAAATTCCAAGTTAGCAGAAAAATTACCTCTGAAAATTCTATTAGCTGAAGATAACCTCGTTAACCAAAAAGTAGCAATTAATATTCTCAAAAATTTAGGATATCGAGTTGATGTTGCTGCTAATGGTTTAGAA
The DNA here is from genome assembly GCF_010692685.1 of Okeania sp. SIO2F5. NCBI lineage: Bacteria > Bacillati > Cyanobacteriota > Cyanophyceae > Oscillatoriales > Microcoleaceae > Okeania > Okeania sp. SIO2F5. The sequence goes on from NZ_JAAHGU010000108.1 coordinate 12,576, forward strand.
GTATTAGTCGCTTTACGTCGTCAATCTTATGATGTGGTACTGATGGATGTACAAATGCCAGAAATGGATGGTTTGACTGCTACACGCCAAATTTGTACTGAATGGGAAAAAGAAAAACGCCCGCGTATTATCGCTATGACGGCCAATGCAATGCAGGGCGACCGGGAAAATTGTCTAGCTGCTGGTATGGATGATTATATTAGTAAACCAGTTCGCTTAGAAGCATTGACTACAGTTTTAAGTAAATATGGTCCCCCACAAACAACAACTGAAAAAGATGTTTTACCTCAAGCAGAGTTAGAAGGAGTAGTCGATCTAGCAGTGCTGCAAGAGTTGAAGGAAATGGCTGGAGGTAACTCAGAGCTTTTAGTAGAAGTAATTGATTGTTATCTGGAAGATTCACCTAAACTTTTAGATGAAATGAGTCAAGCAATTAAGCAACAGCAGGCAATATTACTACAAAGATCTGCTCATAGTATGAAATCTAGCAGTGCTTCTGTGGGAGCTAGTAATTTGTCTGAGCTTTGCAAAGAGTTAGAATATATTGCGCGTGAAGGTACAACAGAAGGAGCGGATAAGATTTTCTCTCAGGTCCAGGCAGAATATCAGCGGGTTGACACTGTCCTACGGTCGGAACTTCAAGCTTATATTTAGGGTTTAAAAGAAGGAAGAGGGAAGAGGGAAGAGGGAAGAAGGAAGAGGGAAGAGGGAAGAAGGAAGAAGGAAGAAGGAAGAAGGAAGAGCTATTGGTAGTAGAGTGACACAGCTAAAACTGTGCATTAGCTTTTACAGCGCTTTTCAAATTGATGAACACATCGTTATAACCAAAACCATGTAGGGACGTTGCATGCAACGTCCCTACTGTGGTCTACTGAAATGAAAACCGCTGTAATATCATGTCCGGTTGAACAGTTATAAATAAACTACTCAGAATTCAGCAATTCTGCAATTCTGCAATTCAGAATTCAGGAGCGAAGAAAGACGAAAATAAGGAGAAAGTTTTTTTATCACTAATTATCCGGACATGATATAACTTAAAAATTCTTACTTTTGACTTTTGACTTTTGACTTTTGACTTTTGACTATAACCTGATTAAATTAAGCTTCACCAGATGATTCGCTTGTCACTAGCGGAGTATAGCGAGCCTGGCATTCTTCATAGGTAGGTGCTTTGGTCGCTTTTTCAGTGATTAGACGAGCGCCACCTTGACCAGTAAAGTAGCTCCAGGCCCACTGAATCATGACAATGAGTTGGTTATCAAATTCAATCATATAGTAGATATGAATAAATAACCAGGCAAACCAAGCTAGGGGACCTGAGAAACGAATTGCTTTATACTGTACAACTGCTTGGTGACGGCCAATAACTGCTAAACTACCGTAGTCAATATAGTGGAATGCGCGTAAGGTCTGATTTTTCAACCGTTTTTGAATCAGTTTTGCTACATAAAATCCTTCCTGCATTGCTGCTGGTGCAACTCCAGGTACTGGAGAGTCTCCCTGATGAGAGTAGTTAGCTAAGTCTCCAATGACAAAGATGTCAGGATAACCAGGTACTGTCAAATCTTCATTGACAAAAACGCGACCTGCGCGGTCTAATTCTGCTCCTGTGCGATTAGATATTGCTTGAGAAACTGCTGATGCTTTAACTCCTGCTCCCCATAATATTGTGTGAGCAGGAATTTCTTGGGTTGTTTCTCCAGAGCGAATGGTGACGATATTGTTTTCTATATTGGTCACTCGCGTTTTAGTCAACACTGTGACTCCCAACTTCTCCAGTTCTATTTGTGCTTTTTCTGATAAAACTGTTTTAAACGAAGGTAAAACTCTTTCTCCGCTTTGGATTAGATAAATTTGAGCTTCGCTAGTGTTAACAGAGCGATATTCTTCTTTTAATTTAGTGTGCGCTAATTCTGCTAAAGCGCCTGCTAATTCTACCCCTGTGGGACCAGCGCCAACTATCGCAAAGGTTAATAGTGCTTTTCGTTTTTCTTGATCTGATTCTTTTTCTGCAGCTTCAAAGGAGGCGAATACTCTACGACGCATTTCTAGTGCATCTTCTACTGTTTTTAGTCCAGGAGCTTTTTCTGACCAATCATTTCCGAAATAATTATGGCTAACACCAGTTGCCATAACTAATGTATCGTAATCTAGTTCTCGATCGCTCAAAATGAGTTTTTTCTGTTCGGGATTGACATCCACAACTTCACCCATCAAAACATGGGTATTTTTCTGTTCTGCAACTACACCGCGAAGAGGAGAAGCAATATCTCCGGGAGAAAGACTGCCTGTAGCTACCTGATAAAGTAATGGTTGAAATAAATGGAAATTTCTTTTGTCAACCAAGGTTACTTTAACAGGTGCTTTTCCTAACTGCTTGGCAGCTTCTAGCCCTGCAAATCCACCTCCAACGATGACAACATGATGAGGAGATTGATGTTTTTCCTGGTTTAGACTCATAGTTATTTCCCTCTTTCGACTGAGTAATTATTATTTAAGTAGCTATCAGCTATTAGCTATCAACTATCAGCCTAAAAATTTGCGCAATTAGGTATTTTTTTCGGAGCATTCTGTCAGGAAAAGCTTGGGTAAAACATCCCCTACTTCTAGCTTGTCGCTTAATTTTAGGAGGGGTTTAAATCCCCTTTATGTTCTGGAATGCTCCGCAAACGCGCAAAGCTGACTACCGATCGCTGAACTGCTGAACGCTTTTTAATAATAGTAACTTTTTTTAGCCTTTAATGGTCGTTATATTGCAACCTTGTTTTCAAAATATCACAACTTTTAAAAGGGTTTTAGTATCAAGAGTTACTTTTGTTTGCTTTCAAAAAAATCTCGTTTTGTTATTGACAAAAATATGCTTTTTCGATATTACTTTAAGCACAAAACAATCTAAAATTGATAATCAATTCAAATAATCATATTAAAAAAACATGGTTTTTGCTAGAGTAAATATTAAAAGCTACTGCCAATAAAGGTATAAGATATTGGTTACTTGCAAATTAGATGTATAATAGTTGCAATATTCTCCCAAAGCAAAAAAAAAGAGTAAGCAGATGTATTCAAATGACTCTCTATAGCTTACTCTTAGTTTGACCTACCTACTTATATCATTTCTTAAAAAGAATGCTACGTTTGATTGGGTGGGGAAGAGTGGGAAGTGTGGGAGGTGTAGGAGAGGTTAAAAGTAGGAAAAATCTATACTAACTGACTCATAATTGTCAAAAACAGACTTTGAATCTTGGTAACTATCTGACTGTTGAAGTATAGCATTACTTTTGGTAATTGGTATTATATCATGTCTGGATAATAGCGATCTAGAAAAAAACTATCCTGTTTATACATGGTAAATCTCTTGATTCTCCCTATTCCCTACTCCTTTATTTAGTTAAATTCCAGACAAATCTGCCAATTTTATCTATATAACCCTTTTCCCCGTCTACCCACACCTCTGCAATACCATTGGAGAACCCAAAAGCATTATCAAACTCTGGCTCAATAATCATCTCATTAGAAGCATTAATATAGCCATACTTGTCATCAATCCTGACTTCTGCTAAACCTTCTGAAAAGTTGCCAGCAAAATCATATTGCGGTTGAATTATTCTGTTACCAGAAATATCTATATAACCATACTTGTCATCAATTTTTACTGCTGCTAACCCTTCAGAGAATTCTTGATTAAAAACAAACTGTGGTCTAATAATCTCTCTACCAGTTTTATCAATATATCCCCACCTATCCCCAATTTTGACCCTCGCTAAACCATTGATAAAATCTCCAGCAAAATCATATTTTGCCTCAATTACCACTTTTCCAGTCTGGTCTATGTACCCATATTCATAAGCACTACCAATTCTCACTGCCGCTAATCCATCAACAAAGAACCCGCGTCCCGTTTGTCCTCTATATTCTGGCTGAATCACTATTTTGCCAGTTGGATCGATATAACCCCACTTACCATCAATTGTAACTCGTGCCAGTCCTTCAGAAAAATAGACCGCCTCTTCAAACTGGGGTTGAATTACCATTTCTCCACTTTTATTAATGTAACCCCATCTCTGACCAATTTTTTTGACTGGTGCTAAAGATTGGGAAAAACGTACAACAGAATCAAATTCTGGCTTGATAGCTATTTCTCCTTGTTCATTAATATAGCCCCACCTTTCTGCAATTTTTACTGCTGCTAATCCTTCTGAAAAGTTTTTTACCCGCTCAAATCTTGGAGGGATAACTATTTTACCCATCTTGTTAATAAACCCATATTTTCCGTTTTGCTGAATCGGAAATAATTTTCTTACTTTTTTTTTGACAGGGGATGCTGTGGGGGTTGGTGGTGGGGGTTGGTCAATTAATTCCTGAATTTCTTTGACCGCGCTACAGGATGTTAACCCTAAAAGAGCTAGACTTATAAATAAATATAGAGAGCGTTTCATTTTGTACAATTTTCCTCCAATTTCTAGTTAATTCTTTAACTTGTATAACTAGATTCAATATTCTTAGGTTTTGGTCATTTATACCATGCCTCATATCTATTTGTACTATTTATTTGACTATCTTCCCGGGATATCTGCTTCGCATTTGAGTAGACGCTCAAGAATAGTAATCGCTGTTTTATCTGAAGCTTTGATAATTTTTTCTTCTACACCAATATTAATTAATTCCATTCCTAAACGGAGAAAATATGCTCGTTCTATTTGATTATTAATTTCTTGTTCGGTGATACTTCCTCCAGCATTTTCTATGTAAGATTTTTGCGGGTCGAAATTAAACATTTTGACTATTGATTTAACTACATATTGTTGCTCTGGTCGTGCTTTGGATAAAAGATTAATAATTGGTTGTTCCCAAATAAATTTAATATCGGCTTTACTTGCCTGATTTTGTAACCATACTTCTAAAGTTGAAACTGGCAAATCAATTGTTTTTTCGTCTACTTTCGCAAAGCTATGAGCTTCGATATAACTAATTTTTCCGTCTTGATTATAATCTGCTGAAGCTACTCTTTTTCCCATACGGCTATAACCACTTAATCCGGCAAAAAAACTGGAACTATAATCTTTATAATCTGCTTCGTTTACTTCTGGAGTGCAGCCCACTGAAGGTAAAGTTTTGATAGTAGCAAAAAAACCACAACGGCTCTGAAGTGCTATAGGTCTATTAGGGTCGCCACCTTGATAAATAATATTCGCAAATGAGCCGGAAAAACATTGAGCCATCATTGTTACTACTGGAGTATTTTGGGGTAATTTATCTAGAGTTTGTGATAATTTTTGAACTGTTAGAGGTCGGTCTTCCCAAAGCATTAGAGCATTATTATTATAATTGTTTGGGTTTTTGATGCCATGACCTGTAAAGTAAAAAAATATAGGGGGATGAGATGTTTCTCCAGAAGCTTTTTGAAACCAATTAAGGAGATTTTTTAATGTTGCTTTACCCTGAATATTCGGAATTTCTGGTACTTTAAATCGTTGTTTTCCTAATTCATCAATGTAGCGAATTGTGGCTTGCCCATCATTGCCATTAGCAAAAAATGTTGTAGCTGCTAATGGGTTATATCCGATTTTTTCTAGGGTTCGTTGAAAGTAAAGTACATTTTTTTCAATAGCAATTTCATTTTGCGCTGGAGTACCACCTCCTCCAAATACTAAAAATTTTGGTTGTTGTCGATTAATTTGACAATTATGAGTTTTTTGTTGGCTGATTTTTGTGGAATTATTATCTGCTTCTGCTACTTTTTGGCTACTTCCGACTGCTAGAAAAATTAATCCTAAAATTAGCTTTTTAATTGTAGATTTTTTGGGCATAATTATAATATCTTAGTCTAGATTTTTTCCTAATTTATTTTTTACACAATATTTCTAATAGCGACAATTAATCCCTGACAAACTCCTGTGATAAAATCTAAATCTAAAGTGTCAATAGTATCAGTTTTTTGATGATAATTAGGATTCCGCATATTGGCAGTATCGGTAATCATTATAGCGTTATATCCTCTATCCCAAAATGGAGTATGGTCGCTGCGACGAGTATCAGGCACAATTAAACCTCGATTTGGTACTGGCAAAAACTGACAATTAGTTCCTATTTTATTAAATTTTCTACTCATTTGACACATATCAATGATGGTTAATAAATTGCCAATTAATGCAATAAAATTACCCTGGTTTGGATAAAAATATTTTAATCCTGTAGGATAACTTTGGGAATTGGGAGTAGAGTCACAATAACCGAGCATTTCTAGGGATATCATTAGTCTAAGTTGCTGTTGTTTTTGTTTGAGTTTTTCGGCATAATGCTGACTACCTAATAATCCATATTCTTCCATATCAAAAGCAACTAAACTAACTGGATATTTTAAGGGTTGAGATGAAATTTCTCTGGCTAATTCTAGTAAAACTGCTACACCAGTTGCATTATCATCTGCTCCTGGTGTACCTGGTACTGCATCATAATGAGCGCCAATTAATATTGGTGCTAATTTCTGTTTTTTACTGTTATTAATAGAGGATAAATTTAACACTAAATTTTGATGGTTTTTGCCTCTTACCTGAAATTCATCAATTTCTACATTTCCCCACTGTGACAACTGCCGACCGATATATTGTCTGACATAAAAATGCCCTCCTGATGCTAGATATGGGTCGCGATCGCGTACTATTTCATTCAGATGATTTTGTAATCTTGCTTGTAAATTAAATTTCATAAGTACTTATTTAAAAGGGAGTAGGGAGTAGGGAGTAGGGAATAGGGAGTAGGGAGTAGAGGAAAATAATTGATAAATAAGAGAATAGGGAGAATAGTAGGGAGTAGGTAGTAGGGAATCAAATATACAATTAATTGTGCTTCACTACTTATTTTTATCTTTTACCGAAAAATTGTGGTAGTCTTCCCTTTTCAGGGGATAATAAAGAAAAATTTTCCTCTGAGTCTATCCTATCCATTTTAAAGAAGAGGTAATTGTTAATTATTCATTATTAATTATTCATTGTTGAACTTCTTCCTTCTTACTTTAGTTGTGAAATACCGATTAAAAATACTCCAAATACCATAATTGCAGCTCCTAAAAATCTTTCTTTGATGCCTTTTTATTTGAGAATTATTTTCCCCAAAATCACACTAAATAATGCACTGGTTCTTTTCACATAAATTACATAAGCAACAAAAGTTAAATTTATAGCCATCATTTGACATCCCATTGCTACAGAATTAATCATACCATATATAACTAATTTCCAGCCACCCGTTTTAAGTTTATATCGATTATGATGGGATTTATATAAAACAATTGGTAATAGCAAAATTGATATAGTAAAAAATATAGAAATCCCCCAAAAAATAGGTGAAGAATTTTGCACTCCTACCTGATCAAAATTACTGCTAATACTCCAAATAAAAGCAACTAATAAAGCTAGTCGCGAACCTTGATCTATAATTATTGCTCGAAAGGGAGCAAAATATCCTCGCTGTTTCTCTTTGATATTTAACAAATATGAACCAACTACAATTAAGAAAACGCCGAACATACCGAGCAGCTTAGGAAATTCTCCCACAATTAATGGCGAAGTTATTAATAAAAATAAGGGAGTAAAAGTGGTAACAGGAGCAATAATTGATAAGTCAGAAATCTTAATAGCTTTAAGATAAATTGTATAGGCGATCGCATTCAAAGAGGTACTGACTGATAGAGCTAACCAAAAACTATTTCCTAACTGAGGAATTTCAATAAAAAATAATAGGGGACTTAAAAATAGGGGTTGCACATTATGGAATGATATTGCCAAAAATTAGTTTAGATTTTGACTAAAAATAACCATTAATTAATCATTCTAGCAATTGATTAATCCACAATCCAATTCAATCAAAAATCTCAAATCATTCGTCGCTGTGCAACGTCTAAAAATAAAGCAGTAAAAAATGTCAGACTACATCCAATAATACAGCGCTACGCATTTAGGTTAGGACATTTATCAATCCTGAAACCTCTTCAGAGTCTAGCGTTCCGAAGTTCCCTATCCCCTCTTCAAGTAGCGCTATACAGTGCGAACTATTTTTGACTGCAATGTAAAGTTTCGTGAAGTAATTGAACTCAACTAGATAAGTAGTGTATACCTTTAGATGGTTAAGGTAAAGTTAAGGTAAAATTAAATTTTGTTAAAGAATAGTTGTCTGACAACTTAAACTTAAGGACGGAAACCTCATATAGTAATAGTTTCAGCCTTTGGGTATGACGGGAGCTTGAAAAAGATATCTCCTTTATTTCCTTGAAACAAACAGAAGAAGTAATTTCAGAAGCTTTTAACGATGCCAACTCCAATATTACGCCAACTTGATTTCCCGAATATATTTACCTTGTGTGGATTAATGTTTAGTTTAATTTCGGCAATTTTTGCCATACAAGGAAATTTTTATGCTTCTGCTATTGGCATGATATTTGCTGGATTAACTGATATGTTGGATGGTTTTCTGGCTCGAAAAATTGAACGTTCTGAGTTACAGTCTGAAGTAGGTAAACAACTTGATAGTATCGTAGATGTCTGCTCCTTTGGTTTTGCTCCAGCGATTTTTGCTTATTGTTTTGGATTACAAGATTTTGTCTCTCTAACAGTATTAATCTTTTATGTTGGAGTTAATGCTTTGCGACTGGCTTATTTTAATAGTACAGGATTAATAAGTGAGGAAAAAGAAGAATATTTTAACGGTTTACCTGTTACCTATGCTGCTTTATTTATTCCTCTAACTTTCACTGCTAGTTTGCTTTTATCTGACTTGACAATGAAGTTTATTTTAGATGGAGTTTATTTGGCTTTAGGAATAGCAATGGTAGCCAATTTCAAAATGCTAAAAATACGAGGTATTTGGTATGTAATTTTTGGAATAGGAGCGATGGTAATAACAGCAATCTACACTTGGGCAATAATTGCAGGGAAATAATGTGATGAATATTATTATAACTGAAACAACGACTATGATAATTATTTAATTTCACTACAATTATGATTTTTGATAATAAGGAAAAGACAGAAATTTGTTACCGAAATCGTCAAACAGGTGAAATTAATACCGAAAAAGTTTTTTCAGAAAAAACTTTACGCTGGTTATACGAAAATCCTCTGGGATTTACAATAAATAATTACTTGTTGAATAATTATTTATTTTGCTATCTCTATGGTAAACTTCAAGATTTACCAAGCAGTCGTAAAAAAATCAATAAATTGATTAATCAGTATCAAATTAATCTTGAAGAAATAGAATTATCCATAGATAAATACAAAAATTTTAACGCCTTTTTTTCCCGCAAACTCAAACCAAATGCTCGACATTTTATTAAAGATAAAAATATATTTTGCTCTCCTGGAGATGGAAAAATATTAGTTTACCCTCAACTAGAAGAAAAAGTAAAAATTCCTGTCAAAGGATCTTTTATTACTTTAGAGTCTTTATTAAATTGTAAAGCAACCGCACGAAAATATATCAATGGTTCCGCAATTATTCTTCGTCTTGCACCTGCTGACTACCATCGGTTTCATTTCCCTGATGATGGTGAAGCAAGTCGAGCTAAAACTATTAAAGGACAATATCATTCTGTTAATCCTATTGCTTTAAACAAAGTTCCTAATTTATTTTGTTTAAATAAACGGTCTGTTACAGAGTTGAAATCATCCAATTTTGGAAAGATTGCTTATATAGAAATAGGAGCAATTACAATTGGTAGCATTATTCAAACTTATATTCCTGGAATGATAACTAAAGGGCAAGAAAAGGGTTATTTCCAGTATGGAGGATCTACCATCGTATTACTTTTTGAGTCAAAAAAAATTAGCTTTGATGAAGACTTAATTCAAGATTCAAGCAAAAATCTTGAAGTTCAAGTTTTAGCAGGAACTCAGATTGGAATCAAAGAAGAGAATGACTAAACGATCGAGTTTATTATCATGTTAAATATCAATCATCAACTTATCCCCATTTTTGAGCGGTTTATCATCGTATCATTAATTGGTACTGTCTTAGTAGCAACTCTATTTTTTGTTTATAAAGATCAGAGAGATAAAGTAATAAAGTCTGGCAAAAAGCTGATTAACTTACTATCAATAATTTTACTTTTTTTTGTTACAGGCTCAATGGGAAAATGGGCAGTATTACCTGTTATTTTAGTTATAGGGTTTTATGGTTGGGCAGAATTTATAAATGCCATTAAACATTATAAATCTAGTGAATCCAATGAAACTTATAAAAATGCCTTAATATTTTTTGGACTATTGGGAATTAGTATAGGGTTACTCAAATTTTCTATACTTACTTTTATTATGTTTATAACTCTAATTTGGGTTGCAGTTATAGCAAATATTTTGATGGCTCTTGAGCCTTCACCTTTATATATTACTTTAGGGACAACTTTTGGGATGATTTTTATTACTTTCCCATTAATTATTTTATTAAACTTGGTTAGTGTATCCTATGAAGAATTTATTTTATTAATCGCATTAGTAATGGGCAATGATGGATTTTCCCAGGCTTTTGGACAGTTAATAGGCAAAACCCCTCTTGTTCCACAAATAAGTAAGAATAAAAGTATTGAAGGATCATTAGGTGGTTTAATCTCTTGTTTATTGATTAGTTATCTTGCATATTTTTTATTCCCTGAATGGGAGCTTTGGCAATTATTATTATTGAGTGGCATTATTTCTATATTTTCTCTTATTGGTGATTTGATGGCATCTTCCTTAAAAAGAGAAGTAGGAATTAAAGATTTTGGGAAAATTTTAGGTGCAACTGGTGGAATGCTAGATAAATTTGATAGTTTATTATTTGCTACTCCTATATTTTATTTGGTTGTTTATTTGCATGATTTGGGTTGATAATGTTATAGCTTGACCTAAATAATAGTAAAATAGAAAAACTGAACAAAATCTGTAGTAAAAGAAATTAAATAGTATGACGAATCAAGATTATATAAGAAAAATATATGATGAAATAATTTATGCTCAGTATGATGTAGATGAATTTGAATTGCTATCTAAGTGCCGAGAAATTTGGATAAATCAGGTTAAAATACACTCTATCAATTCTGAAATAAATAATATTTTAGACTTTTCTGTAGGCACTGGAGAAGGATTAATAGAATGCCAGAAAATTTTTCCTAAAGCTAAACTTTATGGAATAGATATATCTGAAAAAATGATAGACATTGCTAGAAAAAAGATAGAATTAGAGGCTTTTCATGATGATGCAACAAATATTGAGAAGTATTTAGAAGAAAATACCATAAATTTAGCGTTGATTCATTTTATGATGGCTTATGTGGAACCAGAAATCATTATTTCTAAAGCTTCAAAAATTTTAACCTCTGGAGGTTTGTGTTCCATTGCTACTTCCACACTTGGTTCTTTTAAAAATCTTCAGATACTTGCTAATATAGGAAATTTAATAAATAAATTTTATGGCTTTTCCAAGATTTCTACAGATGATAATGTGAAAATTCCTAAGAATGAAAAGAAATTAGAATCTTTATTAGAAAAATATGGATTTGCTATTATAGATCAAGAAATCTGTGAAGAAAAAGTAAAGTTTACTGATTTATATCATGTGCATAATTGGGGGGTTAATTCTGGTTGGCTAACTCAAATTTTAGCCCCAATTACCAAAGTACAACTTGATAAAGCAAATTTTTTCTTGAAATACTTTTTTCCTTTAGAAGACACATTCAAGAGTGCTATAATTCTTGCTCAGAAACAATAATATAGTAGTTCTTGTTGTTAGCACTGCATCAATCAAATTGAAAGTAATACAACACTACACACATACATTAGGACAGTTTTTGAACGCGGCGTCTACACATTCTCCTACAGTCTCAAATTCTTTAAGTCTTTGTTTCATCCATGTTTTTAAGACAGCCCACCAATTCTCTATCTTATTCAAATCTGGTGAATAAGGTGGTAAATACCAGATTTCGCATTCTGCCTCTTCAACAATTTCTCTGATAGACTCCCCTTGATGAAAACTGGCATTATCAATAATAATAATGTCTCCCGGCTCTAATTGAGGTAGCAAACAGTTTTTTAACCAACTTTCAATCTATACTTTATTGCACGAACCTTGAAAAGTTAAAAGAGAGCCTCATAACTAAGAGGTTCTTTTTGTTTAGAGAATAGTTTGTATAGCAGAAGAAAGAATCAGGAAAAATATTGCGTTGCCTGAGTTTTAAACTTTTGATCTGTCTTAACCTTTCCTTCGACTACTATAAACAAAAGATTAAGTAGCGTGTGTGATAGTATGCTTACCATTTTTGGAATAATTGTCAATTTTACATCTCATGCAACGTGTGCTGTTGGATGGTTACGTAACACCATTTCTCAAAAACTTTTCTACATTTTATTGAGCAGGGGAGTGGGGGAGTAGGTAGGAACGTTGCATACAACGAATGCTAATTCCCATCAAATAAGTTCAAAGCTAAATCTGGTCTATCTGTAATTAATGCAAATGCTCCTTGTTTGACAGTTTCAACCATTAATTTTTCATCATTAATTGTCCAAACATAGATATTCTGATTAAACAGCTTCATGCGCCAGGCAAAACCAAATTTTATCAATTGATAATTAGGCGAAACAAAATCAGCTTTAGTTGTAAACAAACGAAATTCAGGAAAGATTTCTGATAATCGAGTAGCAATTAAATTTTTGGGTTTATTAACTCCTAATAACAACCCAGTTGTAATTCGATTATCAGCTTGTTTGACCGTAATAATGGCAGTATCAAGAAAAGATTTAATGACATAATCTTGATAATCTAAATATTTTTTGACTAAATTAACTATCTCCAATTCATATCCCATCTCTTTCAATTCAATATCAAGTTTAATTTTCCCCTGACACAACTTCAACACATCCTCTACCAATGGCAAATCAAAACCTTTTTGCCGAGAAATATCCAAAAGTTGTTGATAACTCAAATCACGAATATTAATCCCATCAATTGATTCATCGTGAAACGTAATAAATAAATTGTCTTGAGTTTTTCTCACATCAAACTCCACCATTGGTACACCCAATTCAATAGCTTTTTCAAAAGAAGCTAAAGTATTTTCAAATTTCACCAAGCCAGATGCACCCCGGTGAGCAATAATTAATGGTTTAGTAGTCATTTTCTTTAAAATTTCTGAGACTCAAACTTTGAGCTTGAGGGACTTGCAAATTATTAATATAAGTTGTTTTGCATTTAAACCATATATCCAATTTTTGTCAAAGGGAACAGGGAATATAGAATCTAAATGATTCTTAGCTTAAGACCCAATTTTTCGGTGAAAAATTCTATTCTGACTCCTGTCTTCTGTCTCCTGACTCCTTCTTCAATTTAGCTGTACTTTACGGCAACGAATTTCACGTTTAGTCAGGAAGACTTTATAGCAATGAGCGCTGGCATCTTTACATGTTACATAGATATTTGCAATGTAATATAAAAGTAACTGTATGAGCTGTATTTTTCATAAATTAGGCGATCGCTAAACCTTAAAGTTTTAAGGATGTCTGTAATGGTATTGATAATTTACAGTTTATAGC